>JBASAV010000535.1:0-3575 GCA_049650785.1 Lewinella sp.
CCACTTTACTGGCCAGCGCGGGGGAGGGCTGGGACAGTGCACTGGACGCGAAGGCAGCCGTCAAGTCCTTGCTGGACCGGATTCGAAGCGGTAGCGGCCTCGAGGATTGGGTCCTCGGGGACCGCCACGGCTTCGGCGTGAGCACCGAGCATGGCCCCCTGGCGGAACATCCCGTCGACTACCCCTCGGCCGCGGAGCGCGACCGGGTGAGCAACGACGCCGCAACCTATTTCGAAGATTACTTCGAGCGCTGCGCCGGCAACCTCCATGGTTTCCACCGGGAAGATGACCTCTTCGTACACTGCAAAAGCGCTCCGCCGTGCTGTACGGAAAATAGCGACTCGAACGACGACCCTCCGCCAGCAGGCCTCGATTCCGTACTTAGTGCGTACCGACTTTCCGCCGCGCAACCAGTGGCGACGCATCCGAAGAACTTGGCCTCCGCCGCCGAGCGGGACGATCTCGTAGCCGATATCCGGCGGGCGAGAGAGCGAGGTGAACTGGCCTACAGCGACTTCAGCGTGACGGCCATTGTCGCGACATCCAAAACAGAGGGCGCCGGAGCGCAGGAAAAAAACAAATCGGACAAGCCGGCAAAGAAGGCCATACCGGAATATCACTATCAGTGGAGGGCAGCGGGGCTGCACACTTTCCAAAGCGTGCGTTCTTTTCCCAACGAACAGCAGGCGATCGCGGCATTCGAGAAGGATTTGTACTGGCTGCTTGCGGCCGCCCGGCGATCTAAAAGCTACCGGGAACTAGAGATAAAGGACCGGGGCATGCGGCTAGCCCTGGTGAAGGAGGAGGGAGACGCCGTGGTCTATCTGCCGAAAGTGGCACCAGGTGAGGCGGGGGAGGCAAGAAAGAACTGGCAGCGCTACGCCGAACACTATCCCTTCCGCCATAAGTCGGGTAACGGGTGGACCATACACCTCGTCGACCCGGACGGAAAGACGGAGTGGTTGCGCGGCACGGAGTCATTCCCGGATCGCCTGATTGCCCGCCGCGCCTACATCGAGTTGCTGGACCTATTGACGTTTCTACCCAATTATCGTTCCGACGACCGGCCCGAGGCAGGGATCTACCGCCTCGAAATTACGGAAACCCTATTGGAGGCGGCCATTACCTACGCCGATGAGGAACCTGCAGTCACCGAAAGAACGCCCTGCCCCTTAATCTGCCCCGCCGACTATCCCAAGGATCGGTACCCCATCGGGGATCAGGACTGGCCGGTATTATCGGAGTGCCCGCCGACTCCACCGATCGATGCCTCATGCCCCAAGGCCTGGGACGAGGGACTGGAAACCTTTCTGCTCCACGGAACCGACCCGGACAATTACTACGACTTTTTGGACCCGGGCGCGGGATGCCGCCACGGCTTCCGGGTGGTAACGCCCGGTTACGAAGTAGCCCGCAACCCGCGGGAAAGCCACACTCCCCTGGAGCGCGAGAAGCTGCTCAGCTGGCTGTATCAGTATAATAATTGCCGCCTGGAAAAAGACGCCCGCCCCTACGAGCAGTGTGTCACCTTCGGAGCGGGAACCTACCGGCCCGCGCTGCGACCGCCCGGAGGCACCATCCACTGGTTGGCTACCAACCGCTTTGCCACCCGCGAAGACGCGGAAAACTACTGGAGCGAAGAGATGGTCCGACTACTGGGCTACGCCCGGGAACCGGACTATTACCAGGCCCGGAAAACGGAGCCGGATGCGGACGGCAACATGCGCTACCGCCTGCACTTGGTCGACGATAACGGGGAAGTCGTTCTGGAAAGTCAGGAGGATTTTTTGCGAGAAAGTATTGCCAATGCGGCCCGGGAACGGATCTCCCTGGCCAGGAATTTCCCTATCTACTTGTTCCGCGATAAGTATGGCTTCCTTTGCTACAGTGAGGGGGAGTTGCCGGACTTCCGGGAAGGGCACACTTCGGATTGCCTTCCTGCGGAGATTTTACCTGCGCCCCGCCGCCCGCAAGGAGAACAACCACCACAAACCGAACTGTACGGAGGAGTACTCGAACTCAATCTTACGGTGCCCGGCGAAGTTATCTGGGAGAGCAGCGAAGAATTCACGACGGCCGGCGAAGCCTGGGAGGCCTACCGGTGCTTTCGGCGGTTGCTGGGTGACCCGCGCAACTACCAACGAATTCAACTGACCGATTGCAACCTCTTCGGATTGGAGCTCACCCGGCCGGATTACGTCTTGGCCGAGCACCCCCGTCGGTACCCCGGTCCGAGGACCCTGGCCAAAGCGAAAGAGGAAACGCTGTCCCGCGTCAACGGAGAGGGCATGCGGCTGGTGGAACACATTCTACTGCGGCCGAGAGCACTGAATGACGCGACGATACCTTACGTCTGTCCCGAGCCGGCGGGGGAAGCGGAGGAGGCTACGCCAAGCTGTCCGAACCGCGACCGCTGGTTGCCCCCTACGGTCTCCGAAAAACCAACCGTCGGAAAAGCCGGGCAGCCGGTGAAGCAGTTGGAGACCGATCCGGAACCCTACGTTCCCGGCGCCGACCCGTATTCCTACTGGGCGACGATCGTACTGCCGTACTGGCCCCAGCGCTTTCAGAATATCAATTTCCGCTCCTTCTTCGAGGACACCCTGCGCCGGGAAGCTCCCGCTCACGTAGCCCTGAAGATATGCTGGCTGGACCCCAAGCAGATGCGCGTCTTCGGTCTGCGCTACCGCGAGTGGGTGCGGAGTCTGGACTGGGACGAAGCCTGTGGAAGGGCGCAGGCCCAGGACCGGCTGATCGACTTTCTGGCAAATATGACCTCCGTGTACCCGCCCGCCCGCCTGCAGGCTGACGACTGCGAATCGGCCGGGGTAACCGATGCCGGCGCGGTCCTGCTTGACAACACCCAATTATCCTAAGTTGAAAATATAGCGACATGGCCATCACCATCAATGACAACACCCTGAGTACGATTCCTTTCTTCAGTGAGAATCAGGTACTGCGTGCGCGGGATCTCAATAATCTGGTCACGGCCGTCTTCGATCAACTGCGGCAGAACCGTATCTTCAACGTGGGCCTCGGTATCGTGGAAGGCTTTTCCGTACGCTGGGACGAGGATGCCCGTGCAATCGTAGTGACCCGCGGGTTTGGGGTGAGCTCCGACGGCTATCCCTTTGATCTTGGCGAGTGTGCCTTTACCCACTTTCGGCCGGCGGCCGGATTTGACCAGGGGGTCAAACTACCCGCCAGCAACTGTGCGGAATACAAGGCGCTCTTACAGGAGATCGCCGATGTCGGCTTCGAACTGACCACTTCCGAAACTAGTGCGAACGCCCCGGGGGGGTGGCAGTCCATCATGCCGGAGGAGGGGTTCGTAGATACCATACCCCCGGGGCAGTACTGCCTATTGTATCTCTACCGCGAAGCGCAAATCTTCAGGGCATCCTGCTTCAGCGATTGCGAAGCCCGGGGAGCCGATCAGATCGGAAACTATCATGCCATTTTGCTGCCGGTCGAGGGCGGAGAAGAACCGGAACCGGAAGACAACTCCTTCGAAGTTCAGTTGGATGGCGTTCCCCGATTGCCCGCCTTCGGTAAGTTGAAAACAGAGGTCAAGC
>JBASAV010000536.1:0-2663 GCA_049650785.1 Lewinella sp.
GCTGTATGCCGACCGCCCCGAAGACCGGCAGGACCTGCAACAGGAGATCACTTACCAGTTGTGGAAAGCCTACCCGACTTACCGGGGTGATAGTTCTTTCAGCACCTGGATGTACCGGGTCGCCCTCAATACCGCCATCGGTCGGTTCCGGCGCAAATCGCTTCGGCTATTCTACCCTACTACGCTACCCGAGGTCCCGCTCCCGGAAACCGAAGACCCGGCCCTGACGAAGCTTTTTGCTGCTATTCGACGATTGGCTCGTTCGGACCGGGCGCTACTCGCGCTGTATCTGGAAGATCTTTCATTAGCGGAGATCGGCAGCGTCCTGGGCATCACTGCTAATAACGCCGGAGTGAAGCTACACCGGGCCAAAAACAAACTCAAAACCATCTTAAATCCCCCATCATGAATCTGGAATCCGCTAAGGAGAGCTGGCAAAAAATTGATACGGACGCCGCTGCACAGCTACCGTCCGAACACCTCGAGGTACGGTGGTCCCATCCTGCCCTCCGCGCGCTGCGACGCCAGCTCGTTTTCGAGGGAGTATGCTGGATCCTTTTCCTCGCCCTTTTCTATAACGGTCTGGATGGGGATCAGCGGCCCTGGGGCTGGACGGCGGCACTCGTTATTGGGCTACTCTTACTCATCGTCCACGCCGTGATCGGCTACCGGTTGGCATCCCGTCCGGTCGGGGCGGCACCCATCCGTGAGGCGATCGGAAAGCAAGTCTGGGCTATTCGCCGGTATAGCTGGTTGTCCATGGCACTACGCACGCTTACGCTGTTGACCCTTTTTGGCTTCCTCCTGTCGAATGTCCCGGATCTTTGGGACGGTTCGCGCCAGTGGGCGATAGGCACCATGGTAATTTGGACGGGGGTAGCGCTTTACATTCAACATCGACTGTGGCGCGCGCGCATTCAAGAGCTACAGGCTACGCTCGATGAATTTAGTGCGTAACCGCTTCCTGCCTAATAGGAAATCTCCAATATCTCGAGCTTCCGCAAATCATTCCCGAGGCGGAAATCGGCCCGCTCCCCTACACTCAATCCCGTAATGGCGCGGGCGATCGGCGCGGTGAAGCTGATCTTCTTCTGTTTAACGTTCGCCTCGTCGACCCCAACGATTTGAAACTCCTGGGCCCGGTTACCGGGGTGCTGTCGCAATTTAACCCGCGCGCCGAAGCGCACTTCGTCCTGTGGCTGGTCTGCGGGAGCGAGTACCCGGGCACTGGTGATCCGCTGCGTCAGCAAATTTAGCTTCCCGTCGATCACGGTAGCGGCGCGGCGGCGCTCATCCTCGTTGTCGCCGGGCAGGTTAGCCTTATCGGCTTCCAGCGTACGCCGTTCTTCCTGCAGAGCCTCCAGGCCGGCGGGGGTTACGTAGTTCGTCGCGCCGACGGGGAGGGGCGGCCGGGGGGGTATGATGGGTAGGGTTTCCTGGTCTGATTCTTTTACGAAGCCTCTTGACATGATCTTGATCTTTACAACCCCAACGGATGGCAGTGGTAGGGAGTTCCCGAAATGAGCCGGGACGACCTTTCTTCCAGACCAAATTACGCTATCATTGCATCCGATGGCCGATCGCTTCCGGTACTGGATTTTTCGTCTGCTGTCCGCGCTGCGCTGGTACGGCCGATCCCGTACGCGCTACGATGTGCACTCCCCCTTTCTCAGCGAGTTTGTCCGCGAAGTATACCGCGACCGGCGATCTTTTTACGCTTTCGGTCTGATCGATCGCATCCGCAAACACTGGGCCGGACAGCAACAGTCCGTTACGCTTTTGCAACTGGGTGCCCCGAGCCGAACTACGACCGCCACTACGCGCACCGCAGCGAGTCTCGTCCGTACCAATGCCATCGGAAGTGCATCGGGCCGCTTTCTCTTTCGCCTGAGCTTGTGGCTTCGCCCCCAACGGATCATCGAATTCGGCACCAACGCCGGTATCTCCACGCTGTACCTGCACCTGGCCAATACACGGACTCCCCTGCTGACGGTGGAGGGCAATCCGGAAGTTGCCGATCTGGCCCGGACCACCTTCTCCATGGCGCAAGTTTCCTCCAGCCTGTGCCTGTTCAACAATCGCTTCGCGGAGTGGCTGACTACCCAAAAGGACCTGGAGCGGGAGTGTACACTGTTCTTCCTGGACGGCAATCACCAGCAACAACCTACGCTGGAGTACGTACGGACATTGCTCCAGCGGGTCACTCGCGATAGCGTGTTCGTGGTAGCGGACATTCACTGGTCCGCCGAAATGGAAGCCGCCTGGGCGGAGCTCAAGGATCTACCCGAGGTTACGGCGTCGGTTGACCTCTATCACTTCGGTTTACTATTCTTTCGACCCGAACTGAACGGCCCGCACCTGACCCTGATCCCAACGCGCTATAAGCCGTGGCGGGTCGGATTTTTTAGCTGATCTATTCGTAGTCGTCCCAGTCCTCCACCGCTCCCCTTTGATCGTACTCGATCCGGTCGATCAGGCGTAGGATGATATCGATACCGGCTGAGTTTACCCCCAACTGGTTGCGGAGCCGCAACGCCCGTTCGATGCGGGGAACTTGTGTCTCCGGTATCAGAATGACTTCCTTCTGCTGCTGTACTTCGAAGATCCCGTGGTCCATAAATTCTTGGATCACTACGGTCTCACACTGATGGAAACTGCAGAAC
>JBASAV010000537.1:0-4422 GCA_049650785.1 Lewinella sp.
CGCCGCTCATTCTTCGGACCTACGGAACGGCGCGCGTCATCTACCCGGGTTATGCGGATTGGGAAGCTTACGCGAGTCAACTGCCGGAGCGGGTAGGGGGGCGGCAGATCTTCGAACAGCAAATCGACATGGTACAGACCAGTTGTGGAATGGCTGTCCCGCTAATGGATTTCCTCGACGACCGGGACGCCCTGGATAATTGGGCGGAAAGACAGGGTGAGGAGGGCCTGCACGAATACCACCAGAAAAAGAATCGCTTCACGCTGGATGGCCTGCCCACCGGGATCGACTGAGGAACTACGATTTACGGAGGTTGATGGTCGCCACACATCGTGCACTTGTTTCGCCCGCTTCTCTTACCAGGGGTGATGCCCGCTCGGTTACGATATACGTCATTTCCTCAATCAAGTGCACTTCGGCGTTTGCCTTTCGCCAATCCTTGAGGAGAACTTTAATTTTGTGCAGAAGATCCCTTTAGAATTCGGGGGCGCGTACTTCCGGATAGTGAGATGCCGGATACGCGGATGAGCCGGCTCGCTAGGTGATGCGCATTAACGTGTTTAGCCGGGGGTAGCAGTCGGCATAGTAAGGAAGAACGCCTACTATATAGCAAGAGCCTTTTTTACCCTTCAAAGAAACCACTCCAGCGTTTAGAAATTACCTGGTTTCAGAAAAAGAATATTACACAGTAAATCGTAAATCTTAGTGCTTTCCCCCCACCACACGAAAGGCCGTCACGAAGCCGGCTGCGACGAAGCCGGCCGCGGTTGCCTCGCCGGCCCCGTCTTTGCCGCCGCGGTCATTCTGCCCCCCGGCTACGATAACCCCCGGCTCAACGACAGCAAGAAGCTGGACGAGCCGGCCCGGGATGCCCTGCGGGAAGAGATTGAACGGGATGCCCTGGCCTGGGCCGTAGCCCGCTGCACGGTGGAAGAGATTGATAAGTACAACATCTTCCAATCCAGTTACCGGGCTATGCACCGGGCCGTTGACGCCCTCACTCACCGGCCCGATTTCTTGCTCATCGACGGCAAATTCTTCGTCCCCCACGCCAGCCTAGATCACCTCTGCGTGATCAAAGGCGATGGCAAGTATCAATCGATTGCCGCTGCCGGTATCCTGGCCAAGACCCACCGCGACGAACACATGCGGGAACTGCACCAGCAGTATCCCCAGTTTGCCTGGTTGACCAACCGGGGTTATCCAACCAAAGCCCACCGTGGAGCCATCGCCGAATTTGGGGCCACCGTACACCACCGGCGGAGCTTTACCTTGCTGCCGGGCGGCAAACAGTACCGTCTGTTCGAATGAGCAGACTACCTTTGCCGGCTCTGTGCTGCCGCTGGGTGAAACTCTGTGGCACCACTGTGTTTAAGTATATTATATGGACATAGTAGCAATTGTCGGTCGACCCAACGTAGGCAAATCAACCCTTTTCAACCGCCTCATCGGAGAACGGCAGAGCATTGTCGACAACCAGAGTGGCGTGACCCGCGACCGGCAGTACGGCCAGAGTCACTGGAACGGAAAAGAGTTCGCGGTCGTGGATACCGGTGGATTCGTGCGCAACAGCGATGACGTCTTCGAAGCCGCCATCCGCGATCAGGTGCAGATCGCCATCGAGGAAGCGACCGTTATCATCTTTATGGTCGACGTCACCACCGGTATTACCGACCTCGATGAGGAAGTGGCGCAGATGCTCCGTCGGGCCGACCGGCCGGTCATCCTGGCCGTCAATAAGGTGGATAATAACCAGCGCCAACTGGAGGCCAACGAGTTTTGGTCGCTCGGCTTCGAGCAGACCTTCTTCCTGTCTTCCGTCACGGGTAGCGGCACCGGCGAATTGCTGGATGAAACCGTCGAGTACGTCACGCAGCGGGAGGAAGAGCCTTCCGAGTTCATGCAGCTGGCCATCGTTGGGCAGCCGAACGCCGGTAAATCCAGCTTCATCAATGCCCTGCTGGGCGAAGAGCGTAATATCGTGACCGACGTCGCCGGGACTACCCGCGATAGCATCAACAGCCTCTACAATAAGTACGGAAAGGAATTCACCCTCATCGACACGGCGGGTATCCGTAAGAAGGCCAAGGTCCACGAAAACCTCGAGTACTATTCCGTCATGCGCGCCATCCGGGCCATCGAAAAGGCGGACATCTGTATCCTGATGATCGACGCCACCGACAAAGTGGAAAGTCAGGACCTCGCTATTTTCCGCATCGCCCAGCGGAATAATAAGGGCATCGTGATCGCCATCAATAAGTGGGATTTGGTCCAGAATAAGGAAACTAACACCGCCCGCGACTACGAGCAGGAGGTCCGTCGCCGCTTTGCCCCCTTCAACGACTTGCCCGTCGTTTTCATGAGCGTCACCGAAAAACAACGCATCATGAAGGTCATTGAGGCGGCCGAACAAGTCTATGCTAACCGGACCAAGCGGATCCCCACCTCCAAGCTCAACGACGTGATGCTCCCCGCCATCGAACGCTTCGGACCACCGGCCTCGCGGGGTCGGGTGATCTCCATCAAGTTCGTCTCCCAGTTGCCCTTGGCCTATCCGGCTTTCGCCTTCTTCTGCAACCACCCGCAGCACATCAAGGAAAGCTACAAGAACTACCTGGAGAATCAATTGCGCGAAAACTTCGACTTCACCGGGGTGCCGATTACTATTTTCTTCCGCCAGAAGTAGGGGGGGATTAGTACGGTAGGCTTTAGTACGGTAGGGTAGAGGGTAGTACGGTAGGCAGGCAGTCCCTATTGCATAGCTTAGTATGGGCGCCAGAGCGCAGGAAAATAGCCATGCAGAACTGGTAACTTTCGACATGCCGATACCCACGGCCTAGACATCGGATGACCCCTCCGCTACCGCTACGGGAGACATCCGATGACAGGCCGATAACCCGACAACTGATAACCACTCAAGCCTAGACATCCGATGACCCCTCCGCTACCGCTACGGGAGACATCCGATGACAGGCTGACAACCCGACAACCGACGAACCATGCACCTAACCGTCCACCCCTACGATCTACCCCTTCGCGATGTCTTTCAAACCACCCACGAGAGCCGTACGGTTCAGCCCACCCTGATCGTCCGGATCAGTGAGGATGGGATCGAGGGTTTGGGGGAGGCACCCATGACCAGGTACTATGGTTTGGAGAGTGGAAGATGCCAACGGGAATTGGAAAACTTTTCTCCTGCGCTCGGCGCCCAAACTTTACATGATCTGCGGGAAAAGGGTGTACAGGGGGTCATAAACGGGAGCAACGCTCAGGTACTCAATCCATTTCTCCGCTGCGCGGTGGACGTAGCCCTGCACGATCTGTACGCGAAAATGGCGGGAAAGCGGCTCGGATCTATGTGGGGGCAAGATGGATTGCGGCGCATCCCTACCTGCTATACCATCGGGCTAGCGCCGGTAGAAGAGATGGTACGGAAACTGCGTGCCTTTCCCTGGCCGGTGTATAAGATCAAGCTGGGTGGGGGAGCGGATGACCTGGATATTATCCGTACGCTGCGGGAGTATACGGATGCTCCGTTCTACGTGGATGCCAATACCGGCTGGACGCCGAAACAGGCCATTGACCTCTCCGGACCCTTACGGGAACTGGGTGTCGTGTTCATCGAGCAACCCCTACCGGCTGACGATCATAAGGGGCAGGCTGAAGTAACGAAGCACGCCGTACTGCCGGTGCTGGCGGATGAGAGTTGCCAGACGGAGGAGGATGTCGATCGGTGCGCCGAGGTTTTTTCGGGGATCAATATCAAGATTGTCAAATGTGGCGGCTTACTGCCGGCGCGTCGGATGATCGCGCGCGCCCGCGAGCTGGGACTGCAGGTCATGGCCGGTTGTATGACCGAAAGTAGCGTGGGCATCAGTGCCATTGCCCAATTATTGCCGGAACTGGACTACGCCGATATGGACGGATCCATGCTGCTGGCCGAGGATCCCGCACAGGGGGTGACCTTCGATCCGCGGACCGGATATGCCCGCTATCCGGAGTTGGCGGGTACCGGGGCGGTCATGAGATCGCCAGCCTAAGGGGCGGGAAGCCGGATGGACGCTTAACTTTTCCGTGCAAACTTATTGGTAGCGACCGGACTTCTAGCAGGGTAAACCATCATCCAACAAAGCATGTACGCCACCCTTTTGCGCTTTCATACACTCCTCCTGCTCGTCAGTTTAGGCTTTTTAGTCTCCAACTGCGCCACGAATCCCGTCACCGGAAAGAAACAGATATCCTTCATCTCCGAAGAGAGCGAGATCCAGATGGGTCAGGAATACGATCCCCAGGTCGTAGCCGAATTTGGCATCTACGAAGATGCGACCCTGCAGAATTTCCTCAAGCAGAAAGGTAACGAGATGGCCGCCATCTCGGAGCGGCCCAATCTTCCCTGGACGTTCCGTCTCGTAGATTCGGAAG
>JBASAV010000538.1:0-1866 GCA_049650785.1 Lewinella sp.
CCATACTTACTTTCTTCCTCGGCGATGTGATACTGCAGGAGAACATCGGTGCGGGAGTCGTCACTTCGCTTATCCAGTTCCCGGAGCAGCCGCAGGCTATCACCCGAGTGGATCAGCGACACCAGGGGCACCACGTTTTTCGCCTTATTACGCTGGAGATGACCGATGAAGTGCCAATTGATGTCTTTGGGGAGTTGTTCGTGTTTGGCTACCAACTCACTTACCCGGTTTTCACCGAAGTCGCGGTGGCCCAGATCGTAAAGTTCGCGGATCTTTTCTACGGGGTGCTTTTTGGTCACGGCAACCAGGCGGCCGCCGGCCGAGGCAATCTGCCGGCTGAGGGCGTTGTAAGTATCCGAAAGGGCTTCCATGGGTTCAATTTTTGGTAAGGGCGGGTAACCTTGTCCGTTTCCTGAGTATAAACGACCGTTCCGTAAAGAACTACTAAAGGATATATTAAAAGAGGTGAAATAGACGATATATATACAACACGCTGATTAACTTAAGCGTAGGCTAGTTATTATCTAATTTCACGATACCAATCCACTATGAGTTATTTAACCATCAAGAACGAACGTAAGCACCGCCGTCAAGCCCGTCTCATCACCTTTGTGGTGACTACGCTGGCGCTAGGTGCCGCCGCCCACGGAATGGGTGCCACGCAAGAACTCGTCGAATTATTCCAACAGCTCATGGGCACCCCCTCCGCGGACGGGGCCGTAGCTTCCCTTATTTAACTTCGAAAAGTTCTACGTCGAAGATCAGCGTAGAGTAGGGGGGGATGGCGGGTGGTGAACCCCGTTCGCCGTAGGCCAGGTGATAGGGAATGTAAAACCGGTACTTGGCACCCTCTTTCATCAATTGAAGACCTTCGGTCCAACCGGCGATAACGCGGTTGAGGGGAAATTCTATGGTCTGTCCCCGGTCAACGGAACTATCGAAGACCTGTCCGTTGGTGAGCATACCGTGGTAGTGAACTTTCACGGTTTCGGCTGCGGAAGGGCTGGCGCCCGTTCCCTCCTTGATCACTTCGTACTGGAGGCCGGATTCGGTGGTTTTTACCTCCGAACGTTTGGCGTTCTCCTCTAGAAAGGTTTCCCCCTCTGCGCGGGCTTCGGAGCCAGCGCTGGCCGCTGCTTTTTGCAGGTATTCCTGAATATGTTGGTTGGCTTGGTCGGGCGATACGGTTCCCTGACCGCTTAATCCGTCCTGAAATCCCCGTGCCAGGCTCTCGGCGTCGATCGAATCGAAGCCCTGGCTTTTAAGGTTTTGGCTCAGCACGATGCCGAGACTGTAACTGGTGGTATCCATATAGGATGCATGGTTTTGCGCCGCCAGAGCGGCGGTAAAAAGTAGTAATACAAGCGGGCAGCTCAATCGTTTCATGCGCGCGACTTTATCCGGTGGCTATACTTTTTGCGGATTTTACCCACTTTCGGGCTGATGACGAAGGAGCAGTAGCTGTTCCGGTCACCCACCTTATTGTAGTAGTTCTGGTGGTAATCTTCCGCGGGGTAAAAGGAGGAAAACGGAATTAGCTCGGTAACTGCCTGCTTACCATACAGATCGGGCACCAGGTCAGACATTGCCTTCTCGGTGGCCGCCTTCTGCTCATCGTTGGTATAAAACACCGCGCTGCGGTACTGTGGGCCGACGTCATTCCCCTGACGGTTGGGCGTGGTAGGATCGTGGGCGGCGAAGAAAATCTCAATAATTTCGGCTCGTGTAATAACCTGGGGATCAAATTCCACCAGAATTACTTCGACGTGGTCGGTACCTTTGGTACTCACCGCTTCGTAATTAGCGGATTCCGCGGTACCACCGGCATAACCGCTAACCACGCGCTCTACGCCTTCGATATCGAGG
>JBASAV010000539.1:0-5776 GCA_049650785.1 Lewinella sp.
GCACTATACCTTCAAGACGTGGCCCATCCCCTATACCGATGACGTCGAATTTCTGATCGATGAGGACGAAAGCGTAATCCATTACCGGAGTGCCAGCCGGGTCGGCCACAGTGACCTGGGCGTCAACAGCCGGCGCATGAAGAAAGTGGTGGCTGCCTACGAAGCGGACTAGCGCATTCACGCAAGCTGGGAATAGCCACGATAATTGTAGAAACGACAATTATTGGCTTATTTTGATCTGCCCTGTGGCTTCGGTTTGCTTGCAGGCTCCAACGATCATGATATTCCTACTATGAAATTATTCCCGCTGCTTTGCCTCTTCACCCTACTGGCCGGGTGTAAAAGTTCCGGACCGGATGCGCCCGAAAGCGTAAGCTCCCCGCCTTCCGGGCCGGCCTTTGCCTCCTGGGCTGCCACGCCGCCGATGGGCTGGAACAGTTGGGATTCCTACGGTCCTACCGTTCGGGAAGACGAGGTAAAGGCCAACGCGGATTATATGGCCGAAAACCTGAAGGATCACGGCTGGGAATACGTGGTGGTTGATATCCGCTGGTTTGTGGAAAACACCAAGCGGCACGGCTACAATCAGGACAACCCGATCTACGTACTGGATGAGTACGGTCGGTACCTGCCGGCCGCTAACCGCTTTCCCTCCGCCGCGGATGGACAGGGCTTCAAACCCCTGGCCGATTATATCCACGGGAAGGGACTGAAGTTCGGTATTCACATCATGCGCGGCGTACCGACCGAGGCCGTAGAGCGCAAGCTTCCTATCAAAGGAGCCGCTGGCATCACCGCCGATGCGATATACACCACTGAGGAACAGTGTAAATGGCTGCGCGATAACTACACCATCGTAGCTGGCCGGCCCGGCGCCCAGGAATACTATAATTCCATCTTCGAGCTGTACGCCGAGTGGGGCGTCGACTTCATTAAGATAGACGATCTCTCCGCCCCCATCTATCACAAGGACGAGATCGAGATGATCCGAAAGGCGATCGATAATACCGGTCGCGAGATCGTACTGAGCACTTCGCCGGGACCTACTCCGGTAGAATTTGCGGAGCACGTAGACAGCCACGCTAATATGTGGCGCATGGTCAACGATGTGTGGGACAGCTGGTACCACATCGACCACCTCTTCGACGTCAGTGAAGACTGGTATCCGTACATCGGCGGCGGTACCTGGCCGGATTGCGATATGATACCCCTCGGGCGCCTGTCTATCCGTGGTGAGCGGGGCGACGATCGTATGGCCGCCCTTACCCAGGACGAGCAGTACACGCTCATGACGCTGTTCACGATTTTCAAGTCTCCCCTCATGTTCGGCGGCGACCTGCCCAGTAACGACGACTTCACCAACTCCCTGCTCACCAACGCGGACGTGCTACGCATGCACCGGGAGAGTGAAGCGGTAGAACTTCTTTTTAGCGACGAAGCGCAGGTTGGAATCGCCTCCCGAAACCGGAGTGAGGACTGGACCTATCTGGCCCTTTTCAACCGCGGAGATTCCCTGAGCCGGGACGTGACGGTAGCGCTTACCCAACTCGGCCTGGAGGATGAAGTAAGCGTTACCGATCTGTGGACGGGCGAGTCCCTAGATCCGGTCAGCGGCAGCTTTACCCGTACGCTGGCGCCCCACGCATGTGGACTTTACCGTTTGGAAAACGACTAGCGGGGTATCTCGATACTCTTTACGATCTCATCGATAACGTCCTTGGCACCGTAGCCCTCCATCTCACGCTCCGGTGTCAGGATGATGCGGTGGTTCAGGGCGGGGTAGGCTACGCGCTGGATGTCGTCAGGTGTGACGAAATCGCGGCCCGCGAGCCCGGCGGTTGCCTTGGCCAGGCGGAGAATCGCCAGGGAAGCCCGGGGGCTCGCACCCAGGTAAAGATCCGGATGGGTACGCGTACGGTGCACCAGCGCGGCAATGTAATCCAGTAATTCGTCTCGGATATGAATGCGCTCCACGATATCCCGGCATTCGGCGATCTGTTGGCGGCTGATCACCGGTTCGATTTCCTCCACCTGCCGTTGACGGAAATCGCTACGGAAGCGATAGAGTATTTGCCGCTCTTCCTCCTGGTCGGGGTAGTCCACCACGACGCGCAGTAGAAAGCGGTCCAGTTGGGCCTCGGGGAGTCGGTAGGTTCCCTCTTGCTCAATCGGGTTCTGGGTGGCGATGACGAAGAAGGGGTCTGGCAGAGAGTGGGTGACGCCATCCACCGTGACCTGTTGCTCGGACATCACCTCAAAGAGGGCGGCCTGGGTCTTGGCGGGGGCCCGGTTGATCTCATCGATGAGGATGAGGTTACCGAAGATCGGTCCCCGGTTAAAGGAGAAGGTGCCGTCGTGTGAATTGAGAATCGTACTGCCGGTTACGTCACTCGGCATCAGGTCGGGAGTAAACTGAATGCGGCTGTAGTCGGCATCGACGGTCCGGGCAAGTAGGCGGGCGGTAAGCGTTTTGGCAATGCCGGGTACTCCTTCCACGAGCACGTGGCCACCGGCAATGAGGGACACGATCAGGAGATCCACCAAGTCGCGTTGCCCGACGATCACGGTTCCGACCGAGGCACGTATCTGGTCGGTGGCGTCCCGCAGGCGATCCAGGTTGATTCGTTTAGCTTCGACCGCAGACGGTTCGGAGTGGTCGACTACAATTTCTCCGGGTGCCGGCTCGATGAAGCGCTCGTCGTCGGGAGTGGGATCGGGTGTATGGTCGTCTTCCATTGGGGTAAAGGTAACGGTGGGGGGCAGGAACTAGGCGGTAGCAGTCGGAGACTCGGGCAGGCGTAGGGGGAAAGCCTGCAGGATGCCTTGAAAACGGGTCGGAAACAGACTGGCAAAGCGGGGAGCGTGGGAATGAAACACCGTGAGGGTAAGGGCGGTAACGTCCAGGTCTTCCAGGCCGATAAACTTGCGTAGGGCCTCGGGGCTGAAATCCGTCAACCGGTGAATTTCCTCGAGGGTGAGGGCGTGTGGTTCGGCTTGCTGACGCGCTTGCGCATCGGTAGCGAACAGCGCTCGGGTGTACTCGTAGATTCCCAGTTGGAGGTATTTATGGGGTTCTACAACAGACCGAACCAGGTACTTCAACGTCCAGATGATAACGCCGTCTTTCGCGTACATCTCCGAAGCGTGCAGGACATCGTGTTCCGGGGTGGGAAATTGGTGGGGGTAGAAGATCACGTTTTCAAAGCCCGGCACCAGAAACTCTTCCCGGTAATAAGTAACGGTCGCTGCCGAGGCGGCCACCATGAGCCGTACATCCCCGGGAATGCTCTCAATGGCCATACCGGTGCATTCGGTGGCTTCGCGGATCAGGAAGGTGCGCCGCCGGAAGTCCCGCTTGCCATCGAGGTCGAGCGCCCGGTACAGGGGGAATCGTTCGAGCAAGGGGGCCAGCTCCGTCGACAGATCGGGCGGGTTTTTCTTCCAGTACCACCAGCGTAACTGGGGAGCCAGGGTATAGGCCCCCGCAACCGCCAGGGCCGGTAGAAGAAGCAAGCCTGACTGGACATCTCCGGTCTGCCAGGTCAGGATGACGCCCAGCAGCATGAGGCACAGTGCGGCGAGGTAGATGGCGCGGACGGGATCCATGGGTTTTGGTTGCTAGGGGTTGGTTGCTAGTTGCTGGTTGCTGGTTACTAGTTGCTGGTTGCGATATTAATCTTACGATTGGCCGCGGCAATTTGTTGCCGCAAGTTCGCCCCGAAAATGCGGCGAAAATCCCGTATATTTAGAGAGATAAACCCAGAAAACCGCAAACACCATCCTTATGATGAATGAAGAAGTGCGGACGATAATGACGACGGACATTGCCACCGCCTACCCTTTTCAATCCGTCGGCGAGATAGCCCAGATCATGCTACGGGAGCAGCTCCAGCAACTGCCTGTGGTCGATAAAGACAACAAGCTGGTCGGGCTGATCACCTCCTACGATATGTGGCGTGACTGCCGCGAGAACCTCGACAGCGAATCGCGGCTCGTCAGTGAGGTGATGAACACCCGCATCATCAAGCTATCGCCCAAAGACAAGGTGGGTACCGCCGCCGAATTGTTCATGGACCGCCGGTTCAAGACCATTCCGGTGGTGAACCTGGACGGAACGCTGAAGGGGGTCATTACGGCCTTTGACGTGATCCGGTATACCCTCAAGCGGGAGTACAAAGAACCGATCCTGTACCGGGAGGTACTGAGTTAGCGGAAAGGTGCGGGTTAGGATGAGATTGGGAAGTACGGCATTCCGCGCTACCTTCCCGGTATATCCCGCTGACTATGACGCACTTTACCCGACTACTTTGCCTCTTTCTGGTTCTGCTCTGTTCCCGCGCTCCGGCGCAAACTACCTTTTCCGTGCTTTTGCCGGAGAGTCTGTCCGATAGTGCCCTGGACGGTCGGCTGCTGCTTATGCTCTCCAACGCGGAGAGTGGGGAGCCTCGTTTCCTGATCTCGGATGGCCCCGAAACGCAACTAGCGTTTGGTCAGAACGTGGAGGGTTGGGAACCTGGAACTAGGGTGACCGTAGATACCAGCACCGCTTACGGTTATCCCATCGCATCGCTGGCAGACCTGCCTAACGGTACCTACGAAGGTCAGGTACTGCTGCATAAGTATGAAACCTTCCACCGCAGTGACGGACACACCGTGAAGCTGCCGATGGACCGCGGCGAGGGCCCGCAGGGGAACCGGGCGCCCGGTAATCTGATCAGTACCCCGGTGCAGCTGACCGTCACCGGCGGGCGGGCCGAACCGATCGAACTGGCCTTCGACAGCGCCATACCGGAGATCGAGGAGCCGGAGGACACGGAGTATATCAAGCACATCAAGATTCGGTCCGAGATGCTGAGTGAATTCTGGGGTCGCGATATGTACCTAGGTGCGCATGTACTGCTTCCGGAGGGCTGGGCCGACCATCCCGATGTCAAATACCCCCTGGCCATCATGCACGGTCACTTTCCCGGTGATTTTGGCGGCTGGAGTACGACGCCACCGGATACGTCGGAGCCCTGTGAGTACAGTGCTCGATTTGGTCTGGATTGCTACAACCGGATCGTAGATCAGGAGGCGTACGATCTGTACCAGGCGTGGACCGGTCCGGACTTCCCACGGGTGATCGCCATCGAGATCCAGCACGCGAATCCTTTCTACGACGATAGCTACGCCGTGAACTCGGAGAATTTGGGCCCTTATGGGGATGCCATTACGTACGAACTGATCCCCGAGATCGAGCGGCGGTTTCGCGGTATCGGTGAGGGTTGGGCGCGCTTCGTCTATGGCGGCAGCACCGGCGGCTGGGAGGCTATGGCGGTGCAGGTGAAGTACCCTAAGGAATACGGTGGTAGCTACGCCGCGTGTCCGGACCCGATCGATTTTCGCGCGTATACGGTAGTGGATCTCTACGACGACGCTAATGCCTACTACCTGGACAGTGATTATAAGCGAACGGAGCGGCCGGCACACCGGGATAGTTTGGGTCACGTGTCCAGCACCCTACGGGAGACGAACCAGCGGGAGTTGGTGCTAGGTGATCGGAGTCGTAGCGGGCAGCAGTGGGATATCTGGGAGGCGGTGTACAGTCCTGTCGGGCCGGATGGGTATCCCCGGCGGATCTGGGACAAGGTATCGGGGCAGATCAACCCCGAAGTCGCCGAATACTGGCGGGAGAACTACGATCTCACCCATATCCTGCAGCGCGACTGGTCGGAGCTGGCGCCGGATTTGCGCGGCAAGCTGAACATCTACGTCGGCGATATGGACAACTACTACC
>JBASAV010000540.1:0-3910 GCA_049650785.1 Lewinella sp.
GTCTAGTGCTCCGGCCTCACACTCGGAGGACGCCTACTGCGTACGGCGACACTCCGAAGTGCTGCATTTTCCCGGTTGGGGAAAGGCACAGGACCTCGGAGAGTGCTTGCACCTCCGAGTGTCCGGAACTCGGGCACACCGCAACCCGCACCCAACACCCCGCAATCGAACATCTTTTCCCTATACTTGTCACCCTAACAAAATCACAAAGACAATGGCAAGGAAACTCAGAATGGGAATGGTCGGCGGTGGCCGGGGCGCGTTTATCGGGGGTGTTCACCGAATTGCTGCGGCAATCGATCAGGAGATTGAGTTGGTGTGTGGCGCCTTCAGTTCCGATCCGGAAAAGTCGCGATTAAGTGGCGAAGATTTCTACCTCCCGGCCAATCGTGTCTACGGATCGTACGAGGATATGATCCTGAAGGAAAAAGAACTGCCCGAGGGAGAGCGGATGGACTTCGTTTCGATCGTAACCCCCAACCATGTGCACTTCGGTCCGGCGAAACTTGCCCTGCAAAATGGCTTCCACGTGGTATGTGACAAGCCGCTGGCTTTCAACGTCGACGAGGCCGAACAGCTGGTCCGGCTGGTGGAGGAGACCGGTCTGGTCTTTGCGCTTACCCATAATTACACCGGTTACCCGATGGTGAAGCAGGCCAAAGCCATGGTTCGGGATGGTAAACTGGGCAAGATCCGGAAGATCGTGGTCGAGTACCCCCAAGGTTGGCTGGCCGATAAAAAAGAAGACACTGACAACAAGCAAGCCACCTGGCGTTCTGACCCCGCAAAGTCAGGTCTGGGCGGTGCCATGGGCGATATCGGCACCCACGCTGAGAACCTGGCGGAATACGTCAGTGGATTGAAGGTAACGGAGGTTTGCGCGGACCTGACCAGCTACGTTGAGGGTCGCCGCCTGGACGATGACGCCAATATCCTCCTACACTTTGAAGATGGGGCGAAAGGCGTCCTGCACTGCTCCCAGATAGCCGTAGGTGAAGAAAACGGTCTGAATATCCGGGTCTGGGGAGAAACGGGCGGACTGGAGTGGCACCAGCAGGAGCCTAACACGCTGGTCTACAAACGCCACGAAAAACCGGCCATCCACTATCGCACCGGCGTCGGTGAACTGGATGAAGCCGCCGTAGCCGCCACCCGTGTTCCGCCCCCCGGACACCCGGAAGGTTACCTGGAGGCCTTCGCGAATATTTACAAGAATTTCGCTGCGACCGTCCGCGCCAAAATGGCTGGTCGGGAACCTACCGCCATCGAGGCCGACTTTCCGACCGTTCAGGATGGCCTGCGCGGCATGCGCTTCGTGGAAGTAGTGGTGGAGAACTCGCGTCGCTCGGAGAAGTGGAGCAAGGTTTAGTACGGTAGTCGGTCGGCTGCGCCGCGCGGGGTAGTAGGTAGTCGGCTGGCTTCGCCATCCGGGGTAGTAGGTTAGTAGCTCCCTTCGGTCGCGGTTAGTAGCGCTTTGCGCGGTTGGTGCGACCTGGGAAGCCGTAAGCCCTCGGATGGTTTGGTGGCGTCAATCCCCTTTCACATATGTTGACCAAGACTAGCCCAAGGTGCCGATGACCCTGTATCGCCACCGATCAAAACGACTATCTACTACCCCACTAACAGCGACCGCAGGGAGCTACTACCAAACTACCCCACGACCGAAGGGAGTGACTACCTACTACCCCACCAACAGCGACCGCAGGGAGCGACAACCAGACTACTCCACGACCGAAGGGAGTGACTACCAACTAGGCTACCACCAGCGACCACAGGGAGCTACTACCAGACTACCCCACGACCGAAGGGAGTGACTACCAACTACCGTACTAACTCCTCCTGCAGTTCCTCTAGTTCTACCCCCTTCGTCTCCGGCATGAGGAAATAGACGAAGAGCAACTGCCCTACCATGAAAACGGCAAAGACCGTAAAAATGGCCGCCTGGCCGAAGGTAGCGGCGAGGAAGGGGAAATTGCCTCCGATCACCGCGGCAAAGATCCAGTGGGTCGTACTGCCGAGGGAGGCACCCAACCCCCGGACTTCGTTGCCGAATATCTCGCTGATGAAAACCCAGATGACCGCCCCCTGGCCGATAGCGTGGCTGGCGATGAAGACGAACAGCCAGATCGGCACGATGAGCCCCTCCAGGTTGTTTGTATAGAAGGCCCAGGCCACCGCGGAAAGGGAGATAATGTAACCAAAGGAACCGATGTACATGAGCGTCTTGCGTCCGCTTCGGTCGATCAGGTACATCCCAATGAAGGTGAATAGCACGTTGACCACGCCAATACCCACCGACGACAGAAAGGCACTTTCCGTACCCAGGTTAGCTGCCTCGAAGATCCGCGGTGCGTAGTAGATCACGGCATTGATACCGGATACCTGATTGAAAAAGGCAAACAGGAAAGCGTAAAGGATGGGCCGGTTGTACTTGCCGCTGAAGAATTCGCCGAGGGCGACTTTTTCGCGGGTTGTATTCGTCTGTTCGATCTTAGCTAATTCGCCCTCGGCGGTTGCCGGATTGATACGTCGTAGCACGTCGAGCGCCTCCTCCCGATTACCACCCTTGGTAAGCAGCCACCGCGGACTACGCGGCACGAAGAACAGCAGGCCCAAAAAGGCAAGCGCCGGCACGACTTCCACACCAAGCATCAGCCGCCAGTCGATAGCCTCGGTCGCATTAATGATCAGGTAATTACTGAAGTACGCGACCAGGATACCGATGACGAGGTTCAGCTGAAAAGCCGCCACCAGTTGCCCCCGCTGTGCCGCCGGAGAGACTTCCGTAATGTACATCGGCGCCACCACCGAACTTGCCCCTACCCCCAACCCGCCGAGAAAGCGGAAAATGTTCAATTGCATAGCGTCGGCAGCAAGCGCGGAACCGGCAGCGGAGATGAGGTATAGAATGGCAATGGCAATAAGCGTCGCCTTTCGTCCGTACCGGTCGGCCGGCAAGCCACCGAAAATGGCTCCGATGATGGTGCCGTAAAGCGCCATCGCCACGATCTGTCCGATGGCCAGGTCACTGAGTCCAAACTCCGCCTGAATGGCCTTTTCGGCTCCGCTGATGACCGCCGTATCAAAACCAAAGAGAAAGCCGCCCAACGCGACCGTTATGGCCCACGTCCAGACCTTTGCATTATTCATGATCGATGCTTTTACGTTGTCCGTTACTACGGTGAGCAGGACAAGATAGCGGTACTAGTCGGGCAGACGAAAAATTCGCGCTTCAGGGACCACCGGCTACTTGGCGTGCTATTCGGCAGGTGACAGGGTATAACGGAAGGCCCGAAGGATGGCACGGCCTTTCACCTGCGCTCCGCCGCCCACTTCTGTACTGTCCTGCATACTGGTCATGGAAAGTTTGTAGTCGCCATCCGGGCCCACATCCCACCCGGCCAACCGGAAGTAGGGTAAAGCCGTACTCAACTCGCTTTCATCCGCCTCGTCAGGAAGCTGCACGCTGGATGGCTCGACACCCGCAACGAGTAAATCTTCGGGCCACGACCGGTCCACCTCCAAATAAGGATACACCTGCACCCAGAAGAACATGATGGTGAGCATACCCGCGAGCACCGTTCCACCAATCGCAAAGTCTCGGCGATCCCCAAAGATGCCCAGTACACCAAGCAAGCTGAATATCCAGTAAGCGGCGGCCATACCCAGCACCGCCCGGAATCCGTCGCCCGGGAAGGATAGCGCCCCGCCGGTCAGCAACAAAAACGCGGCGATGAAGGCCGCTACTAACTGCACGACCGACGCCGCACGTACCCAATCTTTCCACGGATAATTTGGCTCACTGAAGTACAGCTGCATCTGCTTGCCGGCCAGCAGCGCCACGAGATACATGAACAGTAGGGATTGAGCCAGGAGCGTGACGACCATGGCCATGCCGATGATCATGCTG
>JBASAV010000541.1:0-14929 GCA_049650785.1 Lewinella sp.
GAGTCACGGTGATTCCTCCGTGAAGCCCTCTGCGTCCTCTGGGGTGAACCTACAACTGCGACTGGAAAAAGGAAACAAACTCCCCAACCGTCATAGCCCCCTTATCCCCCTCACCCTGGATACGCACGGCGACCTGACCGTTTTCCACTTCCTTCTCCCCTACAATGAGCATGAAGGGGATGCGTTTGAGCTCCGTGTCGCGAATCTTGCGGCCGATGGTCTCGTTGCGGTCGTCGACCGTGCCGCGGATGTCGTGCTTGGCCAGTTCGGTGAGGACTTCCTGGCTGTAATCGTTGAATTTCTCGCTGATGGGCAGGATGGTGAACTGCTCGGGGGTGAGCCAGAGGGGGAACTTACCGCCCGTGTGCTCGATCAGGATGGAGGTGAAGCGCTCCAGGGAGCCGAAGGGTGCCCGGTGGATCATCACCGGCCGGTGCGGCTGGTTGTCGGTGCCGATGTACTCCAGCTCGAAGCGATCGGGCAGGTTATAGTCGACCTGCACGGTACCGAGCTGCCACTGCCGGCCTAGGGCGTCGCGCACCATGAAGTCGAGTTTCGGGCCGTAGAAGGCCGCTTCGCCGTAGGCGGTGACGGTTTTCATATCGATCTCGGCGCAGGCATCGATGATGGCTTGCTCGGCACTTTCCCAGTTCTTTTCGGATCCGATGTACTTCTCCGGCGTTTCGGGGTCGCGAAGGGATATCTGGGCGGTGACGTCGTCGAAGCCGATCATACCGAGTACCTCCCGGACGATGTCGACGACGGCGAGAAATTCGCCCTTGACCTGGTCGGGCATACAGAAGATGTGGGCGTCATCCTGCGTGAAGCCACGGACACGGCTGAGTCCGTGGAGCTCCCCGGTCTGCTCGTAGCGGTAGACGGTACCGAACTCCGCGAAGCGCAGGGGGAGCTCCCGGTAGCTGCGTGGCCGGAACTTGTACATCTCGCAGTGGTGGGGGCAGTTCATGGGCTTAAGCATGAATTCCTCGCCTTCCTTCGGGGTCTTGATGGGCTGGAAGCTGTCTTCGCCGTACTTATCCCAGTGGCCGCTGGTGACGTAGAGCTCCTTCTTGCCAATGTGGGGCGTGGTCACCTGCTGGTAGCCGGCATCTTCCTGCCGGTCCTTCAGGTAGTTGATCAGGCGTTCGCGGAGCTGGGTACCCTTGGGTAGCCACATGGGCAGGCCGGCGCCGACCTTCTCGCTGAACATGAACAGTTCGAGTTCCTGGCCGAGCTTGCGGTGGTCGCGCTTCTTGGCCTCTTCCAGCAACTCCAGGTATTCCTTCAGTTCCTTGGCTTTGGGGAAGGAAATGCCGTAGATGCGGGTGAGCTGCTTGCGCTTTTCATCGCCGAGCCAGTAAGCACCGGCCACCTTCATCAGCTTGATCGCCTTGATGGATCCGGTGTTAGCGATGTGGGGTCCGCGGCAGAGGTCGGTGAAGTTGCCCTGGGTGTAGAAGGTTATGGTGCCATCCTGCAGACGCTCGAGGAGCTCGAGTTTGTAGGGGTCCTGCTTTTCCTCAAAGTAGGCGACGGCCTCGGCCTTGGTGACGTCCTTCCGCACGTAGTCCACCTTCCGGCGGGCCAGTTCGAGCATTTTATCTTCGATCTTGGGCAGGTCTTCGGAGCTGATGCTGCGGTCGTCGCCGGTATCGATGTCGTAGTAGAATCCGTTCTCCACGGCGGGGCCGATGCCGAGCTTCACGCTGGGGTAAAGTTCCTCCAGCGCCTCGGCCATGAGGTGGGCAGTAGAGTGCCAGAAGGTTTCCTTGCCGCCCTGGTCGTTCCAGGTGAGGAGCTCTACTTTGCTGTTTTCGTTGATCGGCCGGTCGGCGTCGATAATGGTACCGTTAACGCGGGCACTGAGTACGTTGCGGGCCAGTCCGGCGCTTATGCTCTGGGCGACGTCCATGGCGCTACTGCCGGCTTCGAATTGGCGGACGCTGCCGTCGGGGAGAGTAATGTCGATCATCGGGCTTGGGTTTTTTACCTGCATACGGACGCAGGATTCGGGGCGCGAAGGTAAGGAATCACATCCCGACTCACCTGTCTCCTTTTAGTAATTCAAAACCGGGGAATATAGAATGCCGGGAAACCGTTGAGAAGTTTCGCTTTAACCAGGAGCTCTGCAGAAGAACCGATTGGGGGCGTGGTTGGGAAGGGCCGCTCTGGTAGCCGTTTTTTTGGTATCCGTGGCCATCGTCGTTATTGGGATTTGGCTCACCAATTTTCCGTTGCTCGGAGATGAGCCGCCGAAGATCAGCGTCATTTGTCAGTTTACGGCGCCCGATGGTCAGGAATACACGGTCTACCAAAATGAGGGTGGCACGACGGTAGGTAATTCCGTTGGCGTTTACCGGGGCCACGAGTTCGAAGCAGCCACCTTCAACTGGTGGGCCTACGCGGTAGGCGATCAGTATCGGGCAGGTTTATCCGGCGATTTACCCGTGGTTATGGTGAGTAAGAATTTCAGCGATTCCACGGTCACGGATACCCTCGTCTTCGATTTAAGCAAGGAATCGGACTATCGCCTGAATGCAGACCAATTGATGGAGCCGATCGTACCATTAGATTCGCTGTCTATCGAGTAATACGTAATCTTGCTTTGCGCTACTCCCCGATCGGCTCGGAGAGACCATTCCCCTCCACCACCACCTCATACCCGGCCGATTGAGCGAGGTACGTGATCCCCTCCAGTACCGAATTGCCCTGTTCCTGCGCTCGGCGCAATAGATCGCTGCTTAGCGCTTCGTCCCGCAGGCGCTCCTTGGCGCGTTGATTCAGGCGGCTGTAGTCCTTGGCCGTGAAGGTATTGAACCAGCTTTCGTTGAGGTTGCGGTAGACCAGGTCATGGTCGATGGCCAGGATCTCCGGTTCCGGTAGGTTACGGATGGTCATGACCCGGCGGTCGGGGTCGAGGGTGATGTCGAGTTGCTCCAGGTCGTAGCCGACCAATACGGTACCTCGTACCTCTACGGTGGCCTGCTTTTCGAAGGAGAAACTGGAAGGTAGCGGCAGGTATAGGGTCACGTTCCGGGAAGAAGTCGAATTGAAGATCTCACTGACGTCGCCCTCCACCGTGACGAGCTTCATCACGTTGCGGACGCGCTCCAGCAAGATGGTAGCCTCTTCCTGCACCGTTTGCTCCTGGCGGTGGCTTTGCCACATCGTCAGCGCGGCCATTCCCAGCAGGAAGGACAGCACGATAACCACCAGCGTAAGCACGGTGCGATTCATTACTCGAGTTTAGCCTCCATCGGGTGACGGAGATTCTTATAAGATTTCAGTACCGCCTTCACACTACCGACCGATACCGGCGACTCGATCATCAGCGGGATCTTGTTGCGGTCGTCGCTGACGAAGATCTTCATCTCATCACCCTCATTGAACATGTCCCCGGTAATCAGCTGGGGGCTGAAGCGCAGCGTGTTATAGCGGCCGCTGTCTTTAATGCGCACGTCCTCCTTCGGTCCGAGGTAGTGGATCTTAAGGGGGTGCATCTCCTGGTCCATCACGATCTTGATGGGTATTTCGTCTCCTTCCTCGAGTGACTGGTAGTCGAGGTTTCGGGTGAAGTAGATGATGGAGATCAGGTCGTGCATACAGGGATCGACATCCATGTACTTCGGTGAGGTATTATCGCGGGTCCGTCCGCGGTGACTGATGATGCGCTCTTCGTCCTGGAAAAAGGTGGTGCGGTCGTATTTCTGGTAGCCGCCCTCCTGGATGTCCTTGATGTGGATCTTGGGGAGCAGGGTTTCCTTATCGAGGTAGCTGGTGTAATTGTCGGTCACCTTGTAGAACCATTCGTAGCTCGGGTAGGTCCGCCCCTTCACGGTGATGCGGTACGTATCGCCGAGGTCCGTCACCTTGAAGGTGACCTCTCCGGCCGCCAGCCATACGAAATTCCAGTTGTAATAGAGCTTATAGACGATCTCCTCGCCGGCCTGAAAGCTGGTGTTGTCGATGGAACAGACGTCGGCGAGGGGCGGGTCATTCTGGCGGCGGAGCGCAGGAGAAGGTTCCTGATCACCGGCGGCTGGTGCCGTTCCGACGTAGTTACCCGATGCGCCGGGCAGCGCAAGGAACAGTAGCAGGAAGGATTTCAACACCAGGGAATTCATCAAGAATAGTTTTTACGCACAATCAACCAGTAACCGGGCACCGAGGGCAATAACACATTAACGCAGAACAGGGCGGTATATGCTGCCAGTACCGCAACGGCCCCTTCGGGAGCCACCGACCAGAGCAATAACCCAAGCTCCGTTCGGGTAACCAGGTTCAAACCGGGCGGCAACGGGATACCGGCCTGGACCAGATAAATGGCCATGATACCGGCCATCCCCCCGAAAAAGGGCAGGGGCAAACCAAAGAACCTAAGTAACAGGTACAACTGCACACAGTAAACAACAAAACGCAGCGTAGCGTAGATGCTGCTGCGTGACATTAGCGAAAGCTTAACTTTAGCCAGGGATTCCCGCAGAGTCGTCGCGTCCTTGACAAAGCGACCCTCGCACCAATTCACTATCCGTAGCAAAAACGGCTTCCCACCGACAGCGGCTACCAACAACAGTAGTTGTCCCAGCGGCAAAAAATACCAGATCGGTACGCCCGGATTGATCTGGGGAAGCTGGCCCACGGTAATCACCAACGCCGGCCAGGCCAGCAGCAGGAAGGCCACCCACTGACACAGACTGCCCAGCAGCGAAGAGGCGACTACGGCGGGCCATTCCTCCCGGCTGGCCAGGAGCATTCTTCCACCAATTTCTCCGATCCGGTTCGGGGTGGCCGCGCTAACGCTTACGCCCGCGAGGGTTGCCCGAAAGACCTTGGCGAAGGGCCAGTCCAGAAAGGCTTGGAGTAAAAGCTGCCACTTGCGGGTTTCCAGTAGCCAGTTGACCGGCATGAGCATCAACACGACGACCAGGTAGCGCCAGTTGCCGGGTCGGACCAGCGATCGCCAGAAGTGGGGCCAGTCGATCTGCCGGGCCACCGATTGAAACTGGTAGATAAAGATGGCCAGCACGGCTACCGTAAGGATCCGGAGCAGCCAGGTGCGAACGGCGGGGGAGGGCAGGAAGCGAGATGACCGGACCATGAGAAGGGGCAAAATACGGAGAGATTAGCGTCGGTGCCGGCGCGGCGACCTACTTCAACCAAATAGTTTTTAGTCCGCCGACGAACTAAAAATTTGTTGGGCTGGACCTTTTCCGCTTACCTTGGGCCCCTAGATGTACCTCGATCGCCCATTAGCGACTACGGCAATCGGGGGCTGTGCCCGTAAACCTCACTCAATTACACGTTCCTTTGGCCGCCAAAAAAGCTCCCGAACCGGCCGTTTACCGCATCATCGGCATCGACCCCGGTACCGTGGTGCTCGGCTTTGCCGTAGTCGAGGTACATCCCCGTAGCCGCCGGATCGTCGAATTAGGCGTACTCAAGCTCGCCCAACTCAAAGACCACTCCCGCCGCCTGGAACTGATCCACCGCCGGCTGACGCAGGTCATTCAGGAGCATACGCCGACGATCATGGCCATCGAAGCCCCCTTCTTCGGTAAGAACCCGCAGTCCATGCTCAAACTCGGTCGGGCCCAGGGTGTCTGTATGGCCGCCGCCATCGCGCAGGGGCTGGAGGTCACCGAATACGCCCCCCGCAAGATCAAGCAGAGCATCACCGGCAACGGTAATGCCAGCAAAGAACAGGTAGCCGCGATGCTCGAGAACGAATTCACGCTGGATAGCAGCCGCTACCTTTCTGATGCCACCGATGCCCTCGGAGCAGCCATGTGTCACTACTACCAGAATCGAAGTGCCGTCCCGGGAGGCAAGCGCTTTTCCGGCTGGGAGGGCTTTCTTAAGGCGAACGCCGACCGGATAAAGTAATTAAGTCCGGCTCATTTCCTTCTCCAACCTTCGCATAAACTCGTGGTAGTGTACCTCGATCGTGTGTCGCTTCGAGCGTTGGAAATCCCGGTCGATACGGTCGCTGTCGGCCTCGGCTAAGTCCCGCAATTTTTTGGGTAACGCATACGCGCCCGTCATATACGCCGCGGCCAAACGGCTCTGGGCATCAGCGAGCGGCCAGATGGCACCCTGCGGCTGAAACAGGCCGATGAACAACAGCGTGGGGTAATCCGGATGAAACATGCGCAGGTATAGCGGTATGCGGTCCGCTTCCTCGTAGTCCACCAGCGCCCGGTCCAGAAAGGGGAAGTTGATTCGGTATCCGGTAGCCGCCACGATGGTGTCGTAATCCTGCTCCGATCCGTCCGCGAAGGTGACCGTTTTACCCACCACCCGTTCGATGGCCCGGCGGGGATGGACCCGGCCGTGGCGGATCTTATACAGCAATTCCGAATTCAGGGTAGGGTGGGTGCTGGTGACGGGAACGTTCGGCGACTCCAGCCCGTAGTGTCCGTAGTCGCCAACCATCGCTTTGACCGTCAGGCGGCGTAAGCCTTGCTGAACGAATTTAGGGAAGTAGCGCAGTGTCTGATTGAAGGTGTCGACGGGCTTACCCAGGAAAAACTTCGGTAGGATGTAGTGGGCCCGGCGGATGCTGATGTCGGTGCGCCGTGCCAAACGGCTGATCTCTACCGCGCAGTCACAGCCCGAGTTGCCCCCCCCGATCACCAGTACCCGCTCCCCGGTGAACGACCGGTTGTGCTTGTACGCGTGGCTGTGCAGGTAACGACCGGTGAATGCCGCGCGCACGTCCTCGGGATGGCGGGGCGTATGGTGGTGGCCATTGGCAACGACGAGGTAGTCGTATTCCGTCCGGTCACCGGTATCCGTAGTGAGTCGCCACCGTTGGTCAGCGAGCAGGCGCGTCTCGGTCACGCGGGTGTTGAATCGAATGTGGGGCCGCAGGTTAAAGCGTTTGGCGTAATCCCGGAAGTAGGCCAGTACCTGCTCGTGACTGGGATAGTCCGGGTAGTGGTCCGGCATGGGGAAGTCGAGGAAGGCGCTCAGCGTTTTACTGCTGATGAGGTGGGTGGTTTCGGATACGCTGCTGTGGCCCGCTTGCTCCGAGTAGAGCCAGTTGCCGCCGATATCGTCATTCGCTTCGTAACAAACTACCTCCAGTCCCTTCGCTACGCAATTCTTCACGGCCGCCAGGCCCGAACATCCGGCTCCGATTATGGCGACCTTAATCGATTGGTCCATGCCCGAAGATAGTACCGCCTAGAACCATACCCGTACCGCCAGCAATAAGCCGAATAGTCCCAGCGCTACTGCCCCCGCACGTTGCGCACGGAGCATCGTCGCCGGTCGCAGTACTTCCCGGATCTTGCGGGCGCCAAATACCTTGCAGGAGTCGGCAATGATAATGGTGCCCATAATACCGCCGTACACCGCCATTGCCTCGTAGGAGAGGAGGTCGCGGTTATGGACCTGCGTGACCACGAAAGTGGACCAGAAAAAGGCCGTAAACGGATTAAAGGTATTCAGCGCAAAGCCCTGGAACCAGGAGCTCAATAAGCCACGGCGGGAGGGCATGATCCGCTTGGCTTTCAGGTTGGGGGGCTTGCGGTACCACATGACTACGCCGACACCGATGAGCAGGATGGAACCGATGGTGCCGACGATCTCGTGGATGTACTCGTAATCGAGCAGCCGTTCGAGACCCTCCAGGCCGAAGTGGGACAGCGATATATAAAGGAGGTCACTGGTCCAGATACCCAGGGCGGCGGCGAAGCTGGCTACCGTACCCCGGCGCAGGCTCAGCTGTACCAGCAGGACAACCAACGGCCCAACCAGTAAGGAGAGCACTAGCCCCGCCCGAATACCTTCCCAGACGTACCCCAGCATCTAAACCGCTTCGAGTAGCTGGGCGGCGTGCGTCTTGGTCTTAACCTTCGTGATTACGCGCTCGATCTTGCCCTGTTCGTCAAGGACGAAAGTGGTGCGATGGACACCATCGTACTCCCGACCCATGAATTTCTTTGGTCCCCAAACGCCGAAGGCGTCCATAATTTTATGGTCTTCGTCGGCTACCAGGGGCATGGGCAGATCGTACTTGTGAATGAATTTTTGGTGTTTCTCCGGGTTATCGGGGCTAATTCCCAACAGCTGGTATCCCTCTTTTTCAAGGTCCCCGTAATGATCCCGCAGGCTACAGGCGGCGGCGGTACACCCAGGGGTGTCATCCTTTGGATAGAAGAACATGATCAGTTTTTTCCCGGCATAGTCAGAAAGGGAAACGGTGGAACCGTCCTGTAAAGTGCCCGTAAACGCGGGGGCCTGGTCACCAGCTTGGAGTGTAGTCATACGGATTGAAACAAGGCCTCCCGCTCCGGGTTCAGAAGGGTAAAGCCCCGCCGTGCCCACTCAATTTGCCTACATCCTGGTCATCCTTATTTTGGTTGGCGTGCTGATTTACCGACCCATCATGAAACTGGCGCGCCGGGATATGGCCGCCCGTACGGCAGCCGGCCTCACCAATTCGGTGGTATGGGCGATCCTGCTGCTGCCCGTGGTCGGTCCGGTCTTTTACCTGCTGGTCCGCAAGGCGATGCTGCCCAAAGAGTAGGCTCACTTTCTCGAGCGTCGTCCCATAATTTTTGCGCCGGAGCGCAGGAAGGAAGGGATTCCCGGGGTGCCTGCCCGACTCACCCAATAAGCAATACATTAGCCCAAACTACGACCATGAAATTCGGTATAGATCTCGGTGGAACCAAAATTGAAGGTGTCGTAATGGACGACGGAGGGGACGTAATCGAAAGAAGGCGCATTCCCACCGAGCGGGAGAAAGGGTACGATCACATTATCGCGAATATCAAGCGCGTCGTCGATCAGCTGGAGGAGGTGACCGCCCTCACCGCCGAGCGTATAGGCGTGGGAACACCGGGTACCATCGATCCGCCCACCGGCCTGATGAAGAACAGCAATACGGTAGTCCTCAATGGAAAACCGCTGGCGCGGGATTTGGAAAAGCTGCTCGGCAAACCCGTGACCCTGGCAAACGACGCTAACTGTTTCGCGGTAGCCGAAACGCTGATGGGTTGTGTTCCCGAACAGGCCCCGGAGGCGAAAGTGGTTTTCGGCGTCATTCTGGGTACCGGTACGGGCGGCGCTGTGGTGGTCAACCAGCAAATCGTAGCCGGTGCTCAGGGCATTGGTGGCGAATGGGGACACACCTTTTTGGACCATTCCGGGGGGCACTGCTACTGCGGGCGCGTGGGCTGTACGGAGCAGATCATTGCCGGTCCGGCCCTGGAGCGCTACTACCTCCGTATGAGCGGGAACGCCCTGAGCATGCGCGATATCGTCCCCCGCCACCGCGGCGGCAACGACCCGGCTGCTACCCGCACCATCGATCGCTTCCTGCACTTCTTCGCCAAGGGGATCGCCAATATCATTAACGTCCTCGACCCGGACGTGGTCGTCCTCGGCGGCGGCCTCGGCAACATCGACGAGCTCTACGACCGGGGCATCCCCCAGGTGGTGGATCACCTCTTTAATCCCCGCATGGACACCAAATTCCTCAAGCCCAAGCTGGGCGATTCGGCGGGCGTATTCGGTGCCGCCCTCTTGTAAAACGCGGTCTCCGACCGCGCCAGTACAAAGCGGTCTCCGACCGCGAAGTCCGACGCACTCTCCGAGTGCGCTATGTTGTTCCACGGAAACACCCTACTACACCAGCCGCTCCCCAACAAAGCCCCCTCCACCCAGGTTGCACCCACAAATACAGCAACCATGGCCGACAAGCAAAAACCCTCCATCCCCTACTGGCACGTCTACACCGATAAGGATGGCATCAGCAAGCAAAAGAAGGAGCACCTCGAAGATTTCGAGCTCGAAAGTATGGGCGGCGACTCCGACAAGCAGTGGAATAACAAACTGACCAAGGGCGCCACCCAGATCATCTTCAGCGAGCTACCCGCCGGCTTCGACGGTGACTGGCACGAAAATCCCGCCCCCCAGTGGATCATCCCGATCAGCGGCGGCTGGTGGGTCGAAACTATGGACGGCACCCGCGTCGAAATGCGCGAGGGCGAACTCAGCTTCGGCGCCGATCAGGGTACCAACGATAAGAAAGGACACAAATCCGGCCCCCTGGACGGTAAGCCCTGTAAGATGATGATCGTGCAGTGGAAGGATAAGAAGGAACTGGAGGGGGGTAAGATTGCTCCGCACGCCCTCTAACCGGTTCGCGAGCTCCGTTCGCGGCGCACCCGAGCGCAGCGAGGGGCAAATGTCCTGTCGGTTCGTGAGCTCCGTTCGCGATGTACCCGAGCGTAGCGAGGGGCAAATGTCCTGTCGGTTCGCGAGCTCCGTTCGCGATGTACACGAGCGTAGCGAGGGGCAAATGTCCTGCGGGATCAAAAACGTGATTGCCGCACTACCGGCCAAAGCTAACCCTGACCCGAAATGACCCGAGTGCAACTCGGGAACCAGCTCCGACTCAAGTAGACCCCACTTTACGTCCAAATCCTGGTGCGTACACGGCGCTATTCTGAATTACTACCCCACCAATCCACATTAGGCGACCAATCCTCCCGGAACATCTCCCGGCGTTGTCTTTCCAGGCGGGGCAGAAGGGTATCCCGGTAGAAGACCTCTTTTTGCCGGAACAGCGACGCATCGTATTCGGGGTCGGGACGTGGGAAAGCCGCGCCGCGGTCTCGTAGAAAGGTCATCAGGTCCGTACGAAGCTCCTCGACCAGGTTGGGTTGCGCGTTAGCCAGATCCGTTAACTCCTGCGCTTCGCCGCCCAAATTATACAGTTCGTCGTGGCCGTCCTCCCAGTAGTGGATCAGCTTCCAGTCGCCCCGGAGGATGATGGAACTCGGGTCACCGCCCTGGTTGCCGTAGTGGGGGTAGTGCCAGATGAGGTCGCGTTCGGGCCAGTCTTCACTTTGAAGTAAAGGCGTCAGATCCCGGCCATCTACGACCTGGGTGGGATCTATACGGAGGCCGGCCAGCGAGGTCAGGGTAGGGTAGAGGTCGGCCCCGATGACGGCTTCCGCTACCCTTTGGGTCGGCACGCGATCGCCGACGCGGATAAACAACGGCTCCCGGACACCGCCCTCCCACTGATAGCCCTTACCACCGCGGAGGGGCAGGTTGCTGGTGGAATAATTATCGCCGCTGGCCACCCCGCCGTTGTCGGAAGTGAAGACGACGATTGTATTACTGGATATACCGAGGGTGTCTAGGGCGTCCAAGACTATTCCGACGGCATCGTCCATCTGCCGCACCAGACCGGCGTAGACGGGATTGTCTTGCTCGGTACGGATGGGTAAGCGTCGCTCCATGGTGTAGGCACTTTCGGCGGTACCGCCCTCGACGGCTTTATTGCGGAAATAGCGCCAGTCACCTTCCGTAGTCTGGATCGGCCCGTGCACGGCATAAAAGCTGAGGAAAGCGAAAAAGGGACCCTGCTGAGCGATAATAAACTCCTTGGTTTCACGGGCCAGGCGTCGGGACAGGTTTTCCCCCGGCTGCCGATTGGGGAGATTGGGATTATCGTAAGGGTCGAAGTAGCCACCGGCCGGGGAACCTTTGTCGTTGCCACCTACGTTGATGTCGAACCCGTGATCGGTGGGCATGCTCCCCCCGCCGCCCAGGTGCCACTTGCCGGCGAAGAAGGTTCGGTAGCCATTCTGCCGAAAGGCTTCGGCGAGAGTGAGTGCACTATCCGGAAGCACCCGATTGTACTGCGGCGGCAAATGGGAGGTGTAGCGATTATTGCGCCGCCACTCCGTTTCCGCCGGCGCCCCGATCCAGTCAGTGATGCCGTGGGTGGCGGTGAATTGTCCGAGCATGATCGAGGCCCGCGAAGGACTGCACACCCGGCTGCCGGCGTAGGCCCGGTCGAATACGACGGAAGAGGCCGCCAGGCGATCAAGATTTGGTGTTTCGTAATAGTTGGAGCCGGTGGCGCCGAGATCGTAATAGCCGAGATCGTCGGCCAGGATAAAGAGGACGTTCGGCGGCTGCTCTTCCGGATCCCCGTCGGGAGAAGGAAGGGATTGGCAGCCCAGCAACAACCAGCCCAACAGGACAACGGACATCAATCGACTCATGTACGGAAGCTAGGGGATTGGAGCGGGATGGGCAAGGGCGCGCTGCTGATAGCAAGCACGGCAGGTGAGCACGCTTGGCTACGCCGAGCGATAATCTGTGAAATCTATGCCGTGCGGGAAACCACGAAGTGGCGGCGTAGCCAATCCGAGGCCATTCGTGCCCAAAATCCGGGCAGGCGCAGCCGATCCGTGTTTAGGTGGAGCCGTGGGGCTGGCCTTGCTATGAGCCTGTGATTCATCTATAATCTGCTTTTCTGAAGGGTGATGCTGTAGAAAAATTCGCGCACCGATCCGCAGCTTATCTTTGTTTTGCGGTTCAAATCCTAGTTACTTCGCAGCCGGAGGCTGCTTCGAACTGCGCGGTCGGAGACCGCCTCTTACTGGCGCGGCCGGAGGCCGCGTTGTACTAAACAGCCCCACCCTCCGAAGAAGATGGGGCCGATAATGACCGTTCCGATAAGCCGGGTTCTGTCAGCCCTCCCGAAGGAAGACGCTCCACCATTTATCTAGGCCGCCGGTTGCCCGACGGCTCGATCTACCTACCCGCAGCGCTGGTGTTCGACCGGGCCGGCCGCGCCCCCGAAGGGAACGCACTGCTGTTTGGTATTTCAACCCACGGGGTTTACCTCCATCCCGTATTACTACGTGAAGGCGTGGGCTCTTACCCCACGGTTTCACCCTGGCCCCTCCGAAAAGGGGTGGTTTGCTTTCTGTTGCACTTTCCGTATCCCGCCAGTCTCCCGGCGGGACCCCGGCCGTTAGCCGGCGTGGTGCCCTGCGTTGCCCGGACTTTCCTCTTGCTGACGAGCAACAAGCGGTGGAGTAGACGGTCAGGGGATATAAACCCTTCAGCCGCCCCGGGGTTGTTCCCCCATGAAAACTGCCGTCATCGGAGCGGGTATTGCCGGGCTGGCCGCCGCCGTTCGCCTGGCCGTGCAGGGTCACGAGGTGGATGTCTACGAAGCCGCAGACGGCCCGGGCGGGAAGCTGCACGAGTTCAGCCTGCCGGGCGGATACCGGTTCGACTTCGGCCCCTCGCTCTTCACCATGCCGCAGTACGTCGACGAGCTCTTCGAGCTGGCCGGCGAGAATCCCCGTGACCACTTCAATTACGAACGGCTGGACGAGGTCTGCCGCTACTGGTGGCCCGACGGTACGCGATTTACCGCTCCCGCGGATACCGACGACCTGGTCCGGGAGGCCGCCCAAACCTTCGAGGTGAGTGAGCGATCTATGCGCCGTTTCATGGACAAAGCCGCCGAGAAATATGAGCTTACCGGCCGCACCTTCCTGGAAAAGAGCCTGCATAAGATCGGTACTTGGCTGGACCCGCAGGTGGCCTACGCCATGCTCAAGATCCCCGGCCTGGACCTCTTCCGCAGTATGCACGACGTGCACGAAGCCGCCTTCGACGACCCCCGCCTGGTGCAGCTTTTCGACCGCTTCGCCACCTATAACGGCAGTAACCCCTACAAGGCGCCGGGGCTGCTGAGTATGATCCCCCACTTCGAGCATCATTTCGGGGCCTACCTGCCGACGGGGGGGATGTACGATATCACCACCGCGATTTATGAGCTGGGCAAGCGATTGGGTGTACGCTACCACTTCAAGCAACGGGTAGAGAAAATTTCTTGCGGCGGAGCGCAGGTGAAAGGCTTACGAGTAGACGGGGAAGAGCTAGCATTCGACACCGTCGTCTGCAACATGGACGTCTGGCTAGCCTATGATCGCCTCCTCCCGCAAGCCAAGCAGCCGGGCATCACGCTAAATCAGCAGAAAAGCACCAGCGCGGTCATCTTCTATTGGGGTATCGACCGCAGCTTTTCGGAACTGGGCCTGCACAACATCTTCTTCAGCCGCGATTATGCCTCCGAATTCGAGAAGCTGGAGGGTGGGGATCTGCACGATGACGTGACGATCTACGTCAATATCAGTAGTAAGCTAGTCCCGGAGGATGCGCCTTCAGGCCACGAGAACTGGTTCGTCATGGTCAATGCCCCCGCCCACGCCGGACAGGACTGGGATAGCCTGGTATCGGACCTTCGGAAGCGGGTGTTGAGGACGTTGGGGGAAAGGCTTTTACCTGCGCTCCGCCGCAATAAAGGGGGGGCTGGAAACTTGGAAGATTATATTCGAGCGGAACGGATCGTGCGCCCGCCCGACATCGAAACGCTCACCGGCAGTCACCAGGGCGCGCTGTACGGCAGCAGCAGCAACAACCGGATGGCGGCCTTTCTGCGGCACCCCAACTTCAGTCGGAATATTGATGGCCTGTACTTTTTGGGAGGCAGCGTGCACCCGGGTGGAGGCGTACCACTGTGCCTGCTTTCGGCAAAAATCGTGGCCGATCTTGTTAAGGCGCCTTAACGGAGCCTCACCAAACATGGTGTATGCATACCCTGTTTTAGTAGATGCATTCAAACCAACAAAGCATATGAAGACTATTTATAAATCATGCACCATACTCGTACTGGCCGTCCTGATGGTATTTGCCACCGGCTGTAATACCAGCAAGGCCGTTAAAGGCGGTGCTGCGGGTGGTGCCATCGGCGGTGTCGTAGGCGGCATCATCGGTAAGAACAACGGTAGCGGTACTAAAGGCGCCATTATCGGTTCGGTAGTAGGTGGTGCGGCCGGAGCCGTCATCGGTGACTACATGGACAAGCAGGCCGAAGAGATCGAGCAGATCGAGGGTGCCGAAGTGGAGCGCGTCGGAGAGGGCATCATGGTCACTTTCGACAGCGGTATCCTTTTCGGTACCGGTAAGTATGCGCTCACCGATGCCAGCCGTATTGAATTGCAGCGTATGGCCGACGTATTCAAAAAATACCCCGACACCGATATCACCGTTGACGGGCACACCGACAGCGTTGGTAGTGAAGCCTCCAACCAACGGC
>JBASAV010000542.1:0-6693 GCA_049650785.1 Lewinella sp.
GTACCCAGTCCTGGCGGTAGCGGGCAAGGATGCGACTACGGTACGCTTTGGTCGGCGGCGCGATCAATTGCGATAGCGTGCGCCAGCCCGGGGTCGGGGGCTTTTGCAGTCGGCTTACCTTATCCAGGGCACGGGATAGTTCCTCCGCCGAAACGGGCTTAAGGAGGTAGTCAACGCCGTTGGTCCGAAAGGCCCGGATGCCGTATTGGTCGTAGGCCGTAGTAAAGATGATCGGACAGTGGCAGGGGACGGACTCCCACAGGTCCAGGCTCACTCCATCCGCCAGCTGGATATCGCTGAAAATCACGTCCGGGTGCGGGCGTTCGTGTAGGGCGGCGCGCGCGGGAGCCACCGAGTCGGTGGTGAAGGTGACCTGCGTACCGGGCGAGACCTGCATCAGTACCTCCCGCAGCCGGCGCATAGCGGGGGGCTCATCTTCCAGGATCCAGCAACTAAGCGGTAGCATATGCGGGCGTCGTATCGAGGGTCAGGAGCGGAAGGGTAACACGGTAGTGGGTTGCCGTAACGGTGACGGTCGTCTGCCGACCGCCGGCCAGGTGGTACCGTTGACGCAGATTTTCCTGGCCCCATCCCGTGGTATAGCGCTGTCGGGTACGGGGTTGCAACGTATTGACCACGGTCACCTCATCGGGCGTTACGATGATTTCGATCGTCAGCGGGTTATCCTCGCTGACCACGTTGTGCTTGATGGCGTTTTCCACGAGCAGTTGCAGGGATAAGGGAACGAGGTAAACCGATTCGCTGAACCCGCTTGATGCGCTTATTTCCTGCGCTCCGGCGCCCGCATAGATGACGCGAAGCTTTTCCTCAAAACGGGTTTTCATCAGAAAAACGTAGTCTTCCAACGAATGTAATTCTTCAGCCAGCGTGATCAGATCGCGGTGGCGGTACTCCAGGATGCGTCGGTAGACTGCCGAAAGGCGCTGAGTGAAGAGTACGGCTTTTTTACTGTCCTCCGGGATCACCTGGACCAGGGTATTGAGGCTGTTGAATAGAAAGTGGGGATTAACCTGTTGCTTGAGTGTTTCCAGTTGGGCCTGAACATTGATGCGGGTAAGTCGCTCCTGTTCCAGCAGGCTCTGCCGGTAGCGGGTGAAGAAGAACATGGACTCGTAGGTGGCCAATACCAGCAGACATAGGGTCAGGGCGACACTGATCTCCAGGGACAGGGGAGCAATACCGTAACCCGCCCCGATGAGCCATTCCATTTGGGGAAAGACCCATAAGTTGAGGACGGATTCCACTAAAACGGCGAAGGCGCTGGAGAAGCCGATCATCAGCGCGATCCGCCACGTGGTGTCCCGTTCACCGGGATAGCGGCGGCGCAAGAAAACCACCACGCGGCGATTGACCACCCAGTAGACCAGGGTATGCAGGAAACTGAAGAAGAGGCAAACCGTCCGGTCGTATTCGGTGATGTCCCGGCCGGCCATAAATAACACCGCTGCCAGACCGGCAAGCAGGGGAATGCCCAGGGCCATCGCCCAGTGATCGTCGAAACCCAGATACCGGATGCGTTCGTTGCGGCTCAGGAACATACTTCCAAGATAGGTCAAAACTGTACCCGGTACTGGACGTCGGGAAAGAAGCCGGACTGATAAACGGTGTTCACCCTGGCGGTGACCGGGTTATAGCGCTGCTGGAAGACATTCTCCCGGTTCGTGAGATTCTGCAGGTCGATGAAGAAGCTCTGGCTGAACTTTCGGCTGGCGGAGTTGAACTGTACGCCGAATTTCAGGTCCCAGCGGAAGTAACCGGCGTAGCGTTCGGTGTAGGCCAGGGTTTCATCCCGAATGTCGACGCCGGCTTCCCGGCTAGCCTCCAGGTCCACCGGACTGAAGTAGCGCCCCCCGGAGGAGGTAAGCTTGGTGTTGAGGGTGAATCGGTGGCGACGATCCTGACCAAAGGGCCATTCTTTTCCGGCCAGTAGGTTACCGACATACTCGTTGTTGAAGGCCGTGTTGCGTTCGACGCCGTCACTTCCGGTGTACCGACTTTCGAAGACCGAGCCCGTAAGCAGTACATACCAGTTATTAGTAAAGCTCCGATCGACGGTTAGCTCCACCCCGTAGTTTTCCCCGGTGCCTTCGTTAACGAGGCTGCCCCGTTCCGGGAAGGCGAAATCGGCTCCGGCATTCAGGATGGAGAAGCTGGACGAAAAACCGTCGACGGGAACGTCGCAAAGGGACTGATAGTAAACCTCGGTTTTGACCTTCCAGACGGGTCCCAGATTGAGCGTTGCGCCCGCTACGTAATGGTCGGCCCGGAGGTAGCCAAGGTCCTGGTTGGTATCGCTACGTCCGGTGTTCAGGTCTCGAAAAAAGAAGACCGGCAGGGGCGGGACCTGGGAATGGCGGCCATAACCGGCCGTGAGGGTAAGGGAGGGGCTGGCTTCGTAGGCGGCGGCCACTCGCGGCTCCAGGGCGAAGGCTTCGGAAAGCGTAAAGTACTGCAGGTGCACCCCGGCATTCAGGGTCCAGCGCGTACCGGCGCGGTAGCGTGCCTGCCCGAAGGCCTGGAGGATGCTGAAGTTGTCATCGAAGTCGCGCAGGCGGTCCAGGTCGGGGAGGCCGTCCTCGTCGCGGTCGGGCTGCCCGTCGCGGTCGTCGACCAGGGTGCGTAATTGCTTGAGGTCCGCCTGGAATCCGGTTCGCAAGGTCGTTCGGGTGGATAACTTGCTATTCAGATAAGATTTGAGGTTAATGCCCGTCGTACGATCGTCGATGTCGGCGTAGAGGAGGTCATCCGCCAGTTCTTCATCCACGGCAAACTCCTGGAAGTTGTTGCCCTGCAGATTGCCGCTTAGGACGGTACGTAGGTAGGTATTCTCGCCCGTGATCAGGTTGTGTCGCAGACCCACGACGCCGAAATAGCTGCGTGCGTAGCTGTTGCGCCCCGGATTGGCGAAGAGGTCGGTGGAATCGACCTGTGATGCCAGGAAGTCGATGTTGCTGGTGCCCGCGATACCAAACAACGAAAGGGTGCCCGCCTTGCGGTTGCCGAAGTCCAGGTTGAAGGTAAAGTCACGGTAATCCGGCGTAGCATTGGTGCCGATATCGATGCCGAGGGTTTCGGTCAGCCCGACGAAGCTGTTCCGTAAGCTGGCGACGAAAGAACCGCCGCCCGGCAGCGGACCCTCGGCCATTGCCTCGAGCCCCGAAAAGGTGCCGAGCTGCCCCATAAATTCGTATCGGTCCCGGTTGCCCCGCCTCAGGCGCAGATCAAAGACCCCCGACAGGGCATTACCGTATTCAGCAGCGAAGGCGGAAGTGGAAAAGTCGCTACTGGCCAGCAGATTGGGATTGAGGGCGGATACCGGCCCGCCGGTGGTACCCAGGGTGGCAAAGTGATTCGGATTGGGAATCGGTATGCCTTCCAATTGCCAGAGTAGGCCGGCCGGACTGTTGCCCCGAATGACGATGTCATTGCGGCTATCGTCGGCGGTCGCTACACCGGCCAGGTTGCCCGCCAGTCGGCTGACGTCAGCTCGCCCGCCGGCGAAGCGATTGACCTGCTCGGCGGTGAACTGCTGGGTGGAGATGGTGGACATCTCGTTGACGGCCCCCCGCTCCGCGTCCGCTCTTACGGTAACCGTTTCCAGATCGGTGACGCTCTCCTGCAGAAAGAACTCCAGGTTGACGTCTTTCCCGGCGGTGAGGAGGATATTCGGGATCGTCTGCGCTTCGTAGCCAAGGTAGCTGAGCCGGAGCGTCTGTCGGCCGGGTGGAACGTCTTCAATGCTAAAGCGACCGTCGGTGTCCGTAGTAGTCCCCCGGGCACCTTCGGAAAGGAGGATCTCCACCGTGGCACCGATGAGGGGCATTTCGGACTGGGCGTCGAGGAGGTTGCCGGTGATTCGCTGGGCGGTGAGCCCCTGAGTGAATAACAGGAGTAATAGCAGGTAGCGGTAGTACATAGCGGGATTCTTTCCCCCTAAGTACCCGGCACCACCGGCCCGGAGCAAGTCAATTCCGGTGAACCGTCGCTATACGGGTTTGAATCGTCAGAAGGCTTCCCGCCGCCGCGCGATGTTCCAGCGAATACCGCCGTTGACGACCGTGGTTTCGAGATCGCGATCGGCCAATTCCGAATCCTTCTGCCGGGAAAAGAACTCGGCTTCTACCCATAGGTTGGGTCTGACTTCATAGCCCGCCTGTAGCTGGAGGATGGTATTAGTGTAGTTGATTCCCTGCCCGATTTCGTTCCCGTAGGTCTTATCGGCGGGACGGTCATCGGAGGAAAGGAAGATATTCTCCCCGATGAACCGGTCGGCTGTGCTCTCTCCCTGCTCGATGAGGTACAACCGGCCACTCAATTGCAGACGGGGGAGGGGACGGTAATCGAAACCCAATAGGTTTTCTTTGAAGTTGGCCCCCAGCGGATGAGCTAGCGGATTCACGACCTGAGTGTAGCTGCTCGGTCCATCGTGGGTGTACACAAAGGGTCGGGCCATATTACGTTCCACGACGATGTCCAACTGGTCGATGCCCAGCAGATCCGTATGGCGCAGCCCGATCTGGTAGGCCCACTTATTGGCCCACCAACCGCGGCGCTCGACGAATAACTCATCGAATTTGAATTCGTCGAGCACGAACTGGCCGTAGACGGAGGTCCGCAGCGGCAGTTTATAGTTTGCGGTGAGGCCGATGAGTACATTGTCCGGGCTACCGATGCTGCCCTCTACCGTGCGGTAAAGAATGACCGGATTGAGGTAGGCCAGATCGAATCCATTTTCCCGGCTGAGGACGATCGCTTCGTAGAGGCCGAGAGACAGTCGCTTTCCGATGTTGATCGACAGGTGGTGGGCGGCCAGGTACTTCTTGGGGAGGGGGAGGCCGGTACCCGTATCGAAGACGGGACCCTGAGTCAGTTCGGCAAACAGGTTCCGGTAGTGGAATTTCCAGATCCGCCAGTTGATTTCCAGGAACGGGTAGTTATTGCTGAAATCACTGAGGAGCAGCGACCGTTCCCCGTCACCGACGAAGTGCTGTCCGTAGCCGATCCGGGCCCCGACGTGGCGGCTGATGTCCACGGACAGGTAGCCCGCTCCATTTAGGTAATCGTAGCCTTGTGACACATTGGCGAGGTCAAGCGTGAAGTTTTTGACGAAGCCTGCTCCCGGGAGGGCCCGCCGGTCCCGGAAGTATTCCACCAGGTAATTGGCCGGCCCGGTTTGCGTTTCCAGGATTTCGAAGTGGAGGAAAAAGCGGTCGTCGATCCCGGCGCGCAAACGGATCCCCCGTCGGTTGTAGAAATAATCCTGTTCCTCGTTCGCCTGCTTACCGTAGCGGAAATCGATCACGGGATTCGCCCGGAGGTAGAAGTCTTTCCGGTTATGCTGAAAAAGAAAGGCGGGGGTTTCGTAGAAGGTGTTGAAGATCGGTCGATCGGACCGCTCGTACAATGGACTGCTTTCCGCGGCTACGGCAAAGTCTTCGCCGATAAAGTAGGGCGCCCGATCGCCGTCTTCCCTGGTCTCGACGGGCGACAGCGATAGCCATTCGTTGTTGTCTTGGTAGAAGCGGTCTACCCGGTACCGGTCCACGGCGGACCATTCGCTGCCGTGTAGATCGTCGTATGTCTTGACCAGGCGAACCAGATCGCCGCGGCTGGCGGGCCGGAGGTTGAAGTCGGCGGCCGGAGCGGTAAAGCCCAGGTAACCATAACGGTTATATAACCGCTGGACCAGGTCGTATCCTTCCTCGTTCACCGGCAGGGGAGCGCCCTGGGCGTGCAGTAGGCTATAGAATAGAAGGGAGAAAAAAAGGGCTAGCGATCGAAGCACGGGCAGAATTTGCGGGTAGCGACGAAGATAGCGCACCCTTAGGCATGCAACGTCTTTTGACGAGCCGCTAGTACGGTCTCGCTCTCTTCGCGCTCGGGGTCGGGCACGCAGCAGTCTACGGGGCACACCGCGGCGCACTGGGGCTCTTCGTGGAAGCCGACGCACTCGGTGCACTTATCGGGGACGATGTAGTAAAACTCGTCGCTGACGGGTTCCTGATCCTCGTCCGGTTCCACGGTATCGCCCGTTTCGATCTTGTAAGGCTGATTCACCGTGGTTCCGTCGGAGATGGTCCACTCCACGCCGCCTTCATAGATGGCGTTATTGGGGCATTCCGGCTCGCAGGCTCCGCAGTTGATGCAGTCGTCAGTAATCATTATGGCCATGGGGAAGAGGTTTTCGGGGGCAAAAATAACAATTACCCTTGGTTGGGTAGTCTTTTATAAACCGGTCAGGTCCACAGGGGTTGCAAGAGAGGGAAGTCTGGGTCACCCGAACCAATTGGTTTGCATTCTCGGATAAAAAGCATAACATTGATCGCCTGCTGTGCGTATTATGTCGCCCGGTGCGAGCCTTTAACCCGGGGCACTTACCCGAAAAATTGAAAGAACCAGCAAAGGAATGGAAAGATATAGCGATGAAGAGCTCGAAGAGTTCAAAGTGATCATCAAGGAAAATTACCAGCAGGCTAAGAAGGAACTCCAGATACTTCGCGATCAGGTCAGTGAGTTTTCGGAAAATATCTCCGAAGGCTTCGGTGCGGACTACACGCAGGACTCCAGTTCCGTCAATCAGCTCGAAATGCTGAACGAACAGGTGCTGCGGAAGCGCGATCAGGTCCAGGACCTGCAGAACGCTATGTTGCGGATAAAGAATAAGGTATACGG
>JBASAV010000543.1:0-2853 GCA_049650785.1 Lewinella sp.
GGGGGCGACTGGTGTACGTTGCGCCGTTCGCCCGCCGAGAGCGGTTCCAGGTGATCGATGGTGTTGCCGAATACGTCAAACATCCTACCCAGGGTGTGCTTGCCTACCGGGACGGTCAGCTCCCTCCCGTCGGTCTCCACCAGCATACCCCGGGCCAGTCCCTGGGTCGGATTCAGGGCAATGCCGCGGACGGTGTGCTCGTCCAGCTGCGCCAGCACCTCAATTAAAATGGAGTTGTCCTTCCCCGAGCGCAGGAGCGTGAATACGGGCGGAAGATTGGCTTCAAACCGCGCATCCACAACGCTGCCCCGTACGGAAACAATTGTTCCGTACCGGAGCGTTTGCGCACTGCTTTTTTTGGTGGCTTTCATGAGTGGAGGGGAGAGTGCGGCCCTACTGAAGTAGCTTCTTTTTATCGAGGTACTCCTGCTGGTCGATCAGCCCGGAGGCAAAGCGCATTTTGAGCACGTCAAGCGGCGTACCCTTGCCCGAGCGCTGGCCTGGGATGCGGTAGGGGGTGGCGAAGATCCAGACGATGAGGATCATCCATACGAACCACCATAACAGGTGCATTCCCCCAAAGTGATAGCTGTCGTAGATTTCCATATTGATTCATTTACCGGAGGTTGATGGACGGTACTATCCCGGAAACCCCTCTCCAGGACTCCACAAAGGTGTTTCCACCTGTGGTCTGAACTCTTACACAATAGAGCCGGGCTGTTGCATAATTAGTATCTCCCATGGGGGGGATTTATCACGCTAATCTTCCGCAACCTAACTTACCCCTCACTAAAGCTTCATCCCATGGCTGACAACGACAAGAAGCCACCCGCTTCCCGCCCGGCTCCCGTAAACAAGCCCAAGCCGCGCAACACTCCCGCCGGCCGACCGCATAACCCTCCCCCGCCCCGCCCGCAGCGGCCGGCCGGACCGAAGCGGTAAGGCAACCGTTTAAAGCACCCGGCATGAAGAAGCTGAGCATCTTCGACCTGGACGGCACCCTGGCACTCAGCAAGTCAGCCATCGATCCGGAAATGACCGCCCTGCTTGCCGGCCTGCTGCGGTTAGCCCGGGTGGCCACCATCTCGGGGGGCGAATGGCCGCAGTTTGAGAAGCAAGTACTGGCTCGGCTGGCGGAGGATGCCCGGTTGGATAGGCTGTCGATCCTCTTTATGAAAAACTGAAGGAGTATGGGCCGAGCAAATCGAGAACCGGGGTAGCCAGATCACCTATTCCGGCCCTGGCCGGGAGGCCCCGCCGGAGTCCAAGCAAGCCTGGGACCCACACTTTGAAAATCGGGAACGGATCAAGCTCAGGTTGGACGAATCCCTCGCCGGCTTTTCGGTCAACTTGGGTGGCACCACCTCAGTAGACGTCACCAAGCCGGGCATCGACAAAGCCTACGGCAACGGCAAGCACCGGGGAGGTGCTCTCCATCACCATTCCGGAAATGCTCTTCATCGGGGACGCGCTCATTCCGGGAGGCAAGGATTACCCTGCAAGGTCCACGGGCACGACCTGCATCCAGGTGAGGGACCCAGAGGAAACCAAGCGCGTGTTCGAGACCATTATCGCCTGCCTGTAGCGCGGACGTAAGTCTCGGCCGGGACCGTGGGTGCGGTGAATGTTCTGAATCTTCCCTTCGGATGATTCAGGTCACTAGCCGGCACACCGGGCGGGTGGACCTTTGTGTATACGGACGGACCCGCCCAAAATCCCTTGCACCGGCGGGCCCGCCGGTTTATCCTGCCTAAATCCGAACGTCCATGAATCAATTAGCAAATAAAGTCGCCGTCATCACCGGTGCCGCCGGCGGAATCGGCCTGGCCGCCGCGAAGGTCTTCCTCCGGGAGGGAGCCAGGGTGATGCTCGTAGACAACGATGGGGACCGCCTGTCCAAGGCCTCGGAAGAGCTCTCCTCCGATGCCGTGCGTTATTGTACGGCCGATGTGTCCCGAAGCAGCGAGGTAGAGTTCTACGTCGCGGCTACCGTGGAGGCCTTTGGCGGCATCGACATCTTCTTTAATAACGCCGGAATCGAGGGCCGGGTGACTCCCCTGGTCGACTACCCCGAAGACGTATTCGACCGCCTAGTGGCCGTCAACATCAAAGGGGTATGGCTGGGCTGCCAGCACGTACTGCCGCGGATGAACGCCGGGGGCAGCGTGATTATCACGTCCTCCGTAGCCGGACTGAAGGGCTTTGCCGGGCTTGGTGCCTACGTCGTGAGCAAGCACGCCGACGTAGGCATCATGCGCGTGGCCGCCCTCGAGCACGCGGAGCGCCACATCCGGGTGAACAGCATTCATCCCGGCCCGGTGGAGACCCAGATGATGCGGGACATCGAAGCACAGCTCGGCGCAGGAAGTCCAGCAGCGGCAAAGAAAGGCTTCGAGGGACAGATCCCCTTCGGCCGCTACGCCACGGCGGAGGAGATTGCCGACCTCGTGCTCTTTCTCGCCTCGGACGCAAGTAAGTACATCACCGGAGCCACCCACGTCATCGACGGAGGCATGCTCGCCGGCTGAGTATCTACCGGCCGGTAGTGGCGGGCTGTCCCCGGCAGTGTCCAGAATCATGCGGGACCCTGATGCAGCTCACGCCATTCGCGGCCGGGGCAAGGCACCTTTGGCAGACACCCAATTCCCCATCCGTGCTGCCGACGGCCCGCCAATCCTTTTCCCATGAAGCAAATCCTCGTTCCCGTAGATTTCTCCCCTACCTCGGCCGCCGCCGTCCAGTTCGCCGCCTACCTGGCCCAGACGATGAAGCTGGACCTGTCCCTGCTGCACGTCTTCGATGCCCTCATCAGCATGGCCGAGACAATTTCGGCCCGCGCCCGGGAACTCGAGC
>JBASAV010000544.1:0-6254 GCA_049650785.1 Lewinella sp.
GCTTTCTCCTTGTCGCCTAGCTCGTTCTCGTAGAGACCGGCCAGCGCGTATAGTGCGTTGTCCAGGCGAATGCTTTTGGGGTAGGTATCGACCACCAGCTGGTATTGCTCGGCGGCCTCCTCGAAGCGGCGCAGCTTCTGGTATAGCCGGCCGCGCAGGTAGACCACGTCGTCCTCCAGGTCGTGGCCGGGGAATTCCTTCAGCAGGCGATCGAGGGTAGCGAAGGCGTCGTCGTACTTATTCTGGAACATGAGCAGCTCCGCATCCGCGTAGGTCTGCAGGGCGGTGGCGGAGGTATCGAGTCCCAGGTTATCCATGATAAAGACCGACAGGTCCAGCGCGTCGTTGGCGATCAGGCGCGAGGTGGAGGCTTTCAGAACGTCGAACTGCGATTGCGCCCATTCGAAATCACCCCGGAAGTAGCTCAGGCGCGCGTTGCGGAAACGGGCCTCGTGCCCCAGTAGATCTTCCTTAAAGAGTTTATCCACCTGACTGTACAGCAGCGTCGACTCCCATACTTCCCCCTGCATTAGATAATAATCGGCCAGGGCGAGCTTGGCCTGAGCGCGCACATTCTCATTCACCCCGTTGAGATCAACGATGCGCTGGAGGATCTCGGTGGCCTTCGGCAGATCGTTCAGGTACAGGGCCTCCAGTTCCGCCAGCTGGATGGCGATGCGTGCCGAAGCCGGGTTATTACCGAACTGTTGCAGGAACTCCTCGTAGGCCGTCTCCAGAATGCGCAGGTCCGCCTCGGTGTAGGCGTAGCCATCCGTGATGGCCCGGCGGCGGGTCAGTAGACCTTCCCGCTTGGCTTCCAGGTAGAAGGGCGATCCTTCGGGCTTATTTTCAATGATGTAATCGTAGGCCGCGATGGCCGTTTCGTAGTCTTTGTCGTTCGCGGCGAGGTTACCCAGATCGAGCACCCGCTGCCCGTTCTCGTCGAGCCGCCTGTCCAGGGCGCGCACCTGCCGCAGGGCACCCTTATAGTCCTTGCGCTGAATGGCTACCCAGGCCAGCATCTCGGGGTAGAGGGGATTATCCCGCTTGTCTTCCTGGATGCGGGCGTAGAGTTGCTTTTGGGCTTCCATCAGGCCTTCCTCGTCCAGGTACCGCTGGAAGTACGTCTGCACGTTGCGGCCCCGGCGGGGGTCCTCGTTCAGGGCATCCAGGTAATTGCTGATCATCGGCTCGATGTCCCCCTTGCGCCGGTACAGGTCGCCTAGATTGAAGCTGAACGCGCCGTCCTCCTTCAGCATCTTGGTGCCCCGCTCGTAGGTGCGGATGGCGTAGTCGTACTTCGTCAGTACCAGAAAGGCATTGGCGAGTTGCGTGATCTGAAATTTATCGGCCCGGAGATTGGCCACCGCCTCGTCAAACTGCTTCTTCGCCTTATTGTCTTCGACTTGTTGTTCCAACAGCTGGCCGTATTTCACGTGCAGTGTCAGATCCTCCGGGGTACGCTTCAATTGTTTCTTGATCGCCTGCTCGGCGTCGCCGTAGCGCCGCAGATTCATCAGGCTGCTGACGTAGCGGTCGAAGTAGAAGGGGTTGTAGCTCTCTTCGGCCATGGCCTGGTATAGCTGCGCGGCTTTCTCGTATTCCCCGTCCATGAAATATTGCTGGGCCAGTTGATTATTCTGGGCGGACAGCGACATAGCGCAGCCCACTAGAAGGAGGAGGAATAGGCGGTGCAACATAGTTTCTGGGGTTGAAAGGACGAAAGCTAAACGGAACCCAGTACCCGACAGTTGTCTTCCGTAATTACAACATTGTCTTCCAGGCGAATACCACCGAATTTGCGGTAATCTTCAATGGCCTGGTAATTGATAAAGTCCTTATGCAGACCTTCGGCTTTCCACTGATCGATGAGCTTCGGAATGAAGTAGATCCCCGGCTCCACGGTGATCGCAAAGCCTTCCTGTAGCCGCCGCCCGAGCCGGAGGTTGCGGGTACCGAATTGCTCACTCCGTCCGATCGTCTTGTCGTAGCCCACGTAATCCTCCCCCAGGTCTTCCATGTCGTGAACGTCCAGGCCGATCATGTGGCCCAGTCCGTGCGGATAGAAGAGAGCGTGCGCGCCGGCCGCCACCGCTTCCCCGATATCGCCCTTCATCAGCCCCAGGTCCTTTAGTCCCTCGGTGATAATGCGTGCCGATAGGTCATGGATTTCCCGGTAGGGTACGCCGGGACGCAGGGCTCGAATACACTGGGTCTTGGCAATCTCCACGGTTTCGTATATCGGCCGTTGCTTTTCCGAAAGCTCCCCTCCGATAGAAAAGGTGCGGGTGATATCCCCGGCGTAGCCGGAACCGGTTTCCGCCCCGGCGTCCACCAGCAGCAGGTCGCCCCGCTTCAGCTCGTTCCCGTGGTAGTGGTTGTGGAGAATGTGACCGTTGCGGGTCACGATGGCCGGGTACGCCAGCCGCCCCCCGGCGCTGATGGCGATGCCTTCGATCAGGCCCGCTACGGACGCTTCGGTCATCCCCGTCTTCGCGGTATCACGGGCCGCGGCGTGCATGCGCATACTAATGAATACGGCCTTGTCCATCTCCGCGATTTCTCCTTCGCTCTTCACGGACCGAAGGGCTACCACGCCCCGGATCAGGGGTACACTTGCCTGATCGCTATGCCCCAGCCAATCCCGCAGTTGCCGCCGACGCGACTCGCGGTACGGGGGTAGGTAATGCACTTTGTCCGCTTTGGCCAGATCGTTACTCAGCTTATCGAGCGTCCCGCCGTACGTCATACTACAGTCCTTGGCCAGATCGGCGACCGCTGGCTGCTCTCCCATCCAGACGATGTCATCCAGGGTGAAATCGTCGCCGTAAAGGGTACCCTCTCCGGTCGCGGCATCAATGGTGAGAACGAGGTTCGGGCAGTTGTGACCGGCGAAGTACCGGAAATTGGAATCCTGACGGAAGGGATAGGTGTTGCCCCGGTAATTCATATGGGCCTCACCGTTGCCGGGGATCAGGATTAAACCGGAGGAAACGGCCTCGGCCAATCGTCGGCGACGGTCAGTGTAGGTTCTGGCAGAAAACATGAGAAACTTTTTTTGCGGCGGGGCGCAGGTGTAAGGTAAGCCAGTAGCGGGCAAAGTGGATCGACACCCGGCGCCTTTGGCAAAGGGGCCGCTAAATTCGGCGTTACTCGGGAATTTGCCAGCGGGATTAATCATCCGCCCAAGCAGATAGCGCAAACCGTATCATCCGCACCGATACCTATAGAACCACCCACCGTAAAGACCGTTGAAGGAGCGTGTCCGCCACTCCCCAACAAACCCTGCTGCACCGCGGCGACGACTGGTTCTCCGGCCAGGGTTGGTCCGTCTTTCCCTTCCAGCGCCAGGCCTGGCAGGCCTATCTGGACGGCAAGAGTGGTCTGGTCAATGCGCCCACCGGCAGCGGTAAGACCTACTCCCTCATCATACCCATTCTCCTGGAATTTCTGGCGGAGAACCAGGATAATCCCGGCAAGGCCAATAATGGTTTGCGGGCCATCTGGATCACCCCCATTCGCGCCCTGACCCGGGAGATACAGACCGCCGCCGAGCGCGCCATAGAGGATATGGGCATGAAGTGGCGCGTGGGTATCCGCTCCGGTGACACGAGCTCTTCCGACCGCACCAAGCAGCGCAATAAGCCCCCCGAGATACTCATCACCACGCCCGAGAGTCTGCATTTGCTCATGGCCAGCAAGGGCTACGAAAAGTTCTTCGGCGACCTCCGTGTCCTGGTCTCCGACGAATGGCACGAACTGATCGGCACCAAGCGCGGGGTACTGGTCGAACTGGCCCTGAGCCGGCTGCGGGCCCTCCGCGGTCCGGCCTTCCGCACCTGGGGCATTTCCGCCACCATCGGGAATATGGATGAGGCCCTGGACGTGCTCGTGCCCGCTCACACCGCCAAGCATCGCACCATCGTCCGCGCCGGTCACGCCAAGCAGATCGAGATGATCACCGTCCTACCGGATGAAATCGAAACCTTCCCCTGGGCCGGTCACCTCGGTATCAAGCTTTTGGAGAAGGTGATCCCAATCATCTATTCTTCCGGCTCCACGCTGATCTTCACCAATACGCGTAGCCAGTGCGAGATCTGGTACCAGCGCCTGCTGGATGCCGATCCGGATCTGTCCGGGGCCATCGCCATGCACCACGGCAGCATCAGTCGTGAACTACGCGACTGGGTGGAGGATGCCCTCCACGAAGGCACCTTGAAGGCCGTGGTCTGCACCTCCAGCCTGGACCTGGGGGTCGACTTCCGACCCGTGGAAACCATCGTGCAGATCGGCAGTCCGAAGGGCGTAGCCCGCTTCCTCCAGCGCGCCGGACGCAGTGGCCACCAGCCGGGTGCCAAGTCGACTATCCATTTCGTCCCTACCCACAGTATGGAACTGCTGGAGGCTTCGGCGCTGCGTCGGTGTATGGAGGGTGGGGTGATCGAGAGCCGCATCCCCTACATCCGCAGCTTCGACGTGCTGGTGCAATACCTGGTAACCCTCGCGGTCAGCGGCGGCTTCCGACGCGATAAGGTCCTGGAAGAAGTGCGCGGCACCTTCTGCTACGCCTCCATTTCGGACGAAGAGTTTGCCTGGTGCCTGGATTTCATCACCACCGGCGGCAACAGCCTAGGCGCCTACGATGAGTACCACAAGGTGATCCGCGACGAAGACGGCGTCTACAAAGTGGAAAGTCGGAAGGTGGCCACCATGCACCGTATGAGCATCGGCGCCATCGTGAGCGAAACCACCCTGACCATCAAATACATGAGCGGGGGTTACGTCGGCAGTATCGAGGAATACTTCATCTCATCTCTCAAGCCCGGTGATACCTTCTGGTTTGCCGGCCGCAGCCTGAAATTCATTAAGGTGAAGGGCACGGAAGCACTGGTCAAACGCAGCAACTCCAAGAAGGGGAAGGTCCCCAGCTGGCGCGGTGGCCGGATGCAGCTCTCCAGCCAGCTCTCCGAGTTCCTCCGGCTGGCCATGGGCGAGCTCAAACTAGAAGACTACCACGATCCCGAGCTCGCCAAGCTCGCCCCCCTGCGGGATATCCAGGTCCAGCGGAGTATGGTTCCGGCTCCCGACGAACTCCTCATCGAATACTTCCACGACCGCGAAGGTTGGCACCTGGTGGTCTACCCCTGTGAGGGCCGCGGCATTCACGAGGGCCTCGCTTCCCTGATCGCGTACCGCATCAGTCAGTTCGCCCCCCTCACCTTCACTATCGCGATGAACGATTACGGCTTCGAGCTTTTAAGCGACCAGCCGATCCCCATCGAGGAAGCTTTGGGCAGCGACCTGTTCAACGTCACCGAACTCAACGCGGATCTGAACGCTGGCATCAACGCCACCGAAATGGCCCGCCGCCGCTTCCGTGACATCGCCGCTATCGCTGGCCTCATCTTCAAGGGATACCCCGGCCGTCAGAAGAAGGAAAAGCACCTGCAGAGCGGGTCCCAACTCTTCTTCGATGTCTTCAGCGACTACGAGCCCACCAATTTGCTGCTGCAGCAGGCCTACGACGAGATCATGACCTTCCAGCTTCAGGAGGCGCGCCTACGCTCGGCCCTGGACCGGATCAACTCGCAGAAGATCCTCTTTCTCCAGCCCGCTAAGGCGACCCCCTTTAGCTTCGCCCTCATCGTGGACCGGCTAAGGGAGCGTATCTCTTCGGAAAAGCTCGAGGACCGGATCAAGCGGATGCGACTGGCTTTGGTGCGGGATTAAAGCTTCGTCCGAGGCACCGGACACTCGGAAGAAGCCTGCGCTACGCTCCGGCTATGTTCCAAGGTCCTACAATTTGTAAGCAGCAGCACCTTGGAATGTCGGGACGACCTCCGAGTGTGCGGGTAGGAGGATCAACTGAAGTGCCCGACATTTAAGCATGCCAAGATTATTCCTTGCTCTGCAGCTCCTTTGTATTGCCCTCCCCCTAAGCTGCCAGCAGCAACAGCCTGATATGCATCACCTCATTTTCCTCCACAACCGGTGGCTGGAAGATCACCCGCTGGAAGAACCTCATCCGGAACATGGCCGGGCCCAATTACGGGAAATCGTGGCTGCTTTTCGGGCGGAGGGATTCCAGGTACTCACGGAAAAGCGGCCGGCCGGTACCCCCGTGCAAGCTTACGCCCGGCGGGTAGCTGGTCAGATTGATAGCTTGTTGGGTAAAGGCGTGGCCCCCGGCGCCATCACGGTGGTCGGCACCTCCAAGGGCGGAATGATTGCCGAGCATGTGTCCACTTATGTCA
>JBASAV010000545.1:0-2004 GCA_049650785.1 Lewinella sp.
GGAGTAGCCCACCCAGCAAGTAGGCTACGATCGTGCCCAGTGGCCGGCCCGGCGATAGGTCCAGTCGACTCGGATCCCACTGTCCCTGCGAGATAGCGTAGGGCAATAGACTTACGATGAATACACCTACCAGGGCGATGGTAAATAGCAGCAGCGCCCCCACCAATCCCCCGGAAGATCGGAGGACGCGGGCGTGTTTCTCATCCTCGGACAAGCGGGGATCGACAATCAGATCAAGATGGCTCACCGTCACCATCGCCAGTCGGAAAAAGATGGGCATGATGACGATTAGCCCAATGCATAGTAATACCGCTGCCAGAAAGGGAACCAGGTAAACGATCACTATTCCGTCCGTTCCGCCTGATCACGGCTGCTGCTGAATTTCCGAAAGAAGCGCTTGATGGGTACCCACAACAAATAAGCGAAGGAAAAAATGATCAGCGCCAGGACGGCAAGGACGATCACAATCGTACCTACGCCCATACCGGGGCCAATGTAGAGGAAGGGAAATATCATGATTTAATGGGATTCTTCGTGTACACGCGTGTCCAGTTCGTAATGTGTTTGTGCCGGCCGTTACCGGTAGGGAAAATAGTGCGGTATATGATCTCGCCATCCCGGAAGACCACGACCCGTCCAAAATCATCCAGGTCAACAAATAGATCCCCGTTATCCAGGGTATGGTGCAGGCCACCGGTCATGGTGTGCAATCCCCGAGTACTCATACCGTCAGCCGGGTGAATATAGAAGGAATCCCGGGCGTAATCGTACACCGTGATATTGGAAGCCTGCAACTCGAAGTTAACGACTAGCGTCGTATCCCGCTCCGGCCCGCCGATACGGGCGTAATTATTATTAAATAAGCTCAGCGTACTGTCGGAAGCTATGTCCACGTCGTGCTGGTGGACGAACGGTCCCTGGATCAGGCGGATGATTTCATCCGTTTCCGGGCGGTAGTGCAAGACTATGGAACGGTTGCGAATGCTGACGAACAGATCATCCTTACGCCAGTAGGGACCGTCCGATAGCGCGGGCTCAATATCGTTCAGGTGGATCGGATCGTCGTTGCCGTCAACACCGAAGACGATGCCCGCCAGCCCATGGCGGATTAACAGTTCCGTAAGGCTTATCCGTTGCAACTCTTCGCCGGAATCTGGGTCGAGCAGTAACATAACATCGTCACGCGTAGCGAATCGGCCACCGTCGGAGTTGACAAAAATGAAATTCATTGGCTTGGTCGCCACTTTCCGGTGCCCGGGCAGACTGGCACAGGCCCAGATATCGCCATTGGCAGCGACGGCTATGGAATGGTGAAATATATAGTCGTCATTATGCCATAACACCTCCGAATCCGCATTGAGACGAAGCAAATTAGCCGTTTCTCGGGAGTAGACGATCAGCGAAGAATCTGCCAGCGGAAGACCGTGCTTAACCTGAGCCTCGGAGAAGGCAAAATCCTCCGCGCTGTCGTAGAGCTCGGCCCCGTAGAACCAGGAGTGTATTATCTCACCATCCCGGAAGTTTTGCAAATCGATCACCCATCGGTCGTCCTCCGCGTCGTAGCGGGAAAGGACACCGTAGAGATCGTAGTCCAATTGGTTGATCGTCTCGTTTTGGTCTTCGGTCCCGTCCACTAGCGGCAGATAGGTACGGGGTATGCCCCGTGTTTCGTCACTGGTGACTACAGTAGCCACCAAACCAGGAAATGCGAAAAACTGCCGGCCGGCTTCGGAAAATGGCCCAAGCCAGCGCTTACCACTGGCCAGTTCCGTGGCCACGAATCCGGTCAAGGATAGTACGGAAAGAGCTACGACAACAATCGCAAAAATTTTGACGATCCGGTCCATGGAAGAAGCGAGTGATACAGCGAAGGTATGCAACAGGCGCTTAGGCCGGGGCGGGGGGGCTCCCGGGTGCTGGCTTCGTTGCCTTTGCCAGGCTGGCATTTTCCCGCGCTCCGGCGCCCTTCTTCAAGGACTGAATAATTGGCTTCTTGAATGGATG
>JBASAV010000546.1:0-2804 GCA_049650785.1 Lewinella sp.
ATCCCCGGGCGGTAGTGGGTATCATTCACGGGCTGAGCGAACACTGCCGTCGGTACGACCGGGTGGCGGGTTTTTTCAATCAGCACGACATTGCGGTCGTCGGCTACGATCGCCAGGGATTCGGGCGCAGCGAAGGAAGGCGGGGTTACGCCAAACAGTACAAGAGCTATCTGGACGGGGTGGCCCAACTGATGGTGCAGTGCGAACGGCGGTACCCGGGTGTTCCCATCTTTCTGTACGGACAGAGTATGGGCGGACAACTGCTCCTGCATTACCTCATCCATCGCAAACCATCCATTCGCGGAGCGATCGTCACCTCTCTCCACATCGCGGAGGCCTTCACCCCGAATCCGGTAGTCGTAGCGTTAGGGAAACTCATGCGCCGCATCTACCCCACCTTTACCCTCGCCAATCAACTGGACGTCACCGCCATCAGTAGGGATCCCGCCGTACTGGAAGCTTACCGCTCCGACCCCTACGTTCACGATAAGCTGAGTAGCCAGACCGGCATCGACCTGCTGGAACGGGCCGTTGCGCTACAAAAATACGCGGGTGGCCTGCCGGTGCCCACCCTGCTTTTGCACGGCACCGCGGACCGGATCACTTCTGCCGATGCGACGCGCGCGTTTGCGGAGCGCAATCCCGAGGGGGTGACGCTCCAGATCATTCCGGAGGCGTACCACGAATTACACCACGAGCCCGATGCGCTTGCGGTACTGGGAAAGATCCTGGCGTGGATGCAAGACCAATTATCGTAGCAGGGTGTATCCTGCCATTCCCTGAAATGTAGGCCAAGGAGTGGGGTGAAAGATTTTACCGGTTTTAGGTAATCCTATTCATAAAATACATCCCGTTTAGACTTCCTAGGGTGGGGCCGAAAGAAACGACCATTCAATTTGCGAATTTATTTCTCCTTTCTGTGCAAAGGAATGCCGATAGATCGGCCAGCCACCCCCTAACCTTCCCTGATATTGGGGCATATTTCGCTACGGGCTTATGTAATTTCAGATCGAATCGCAGATCAACGTATGCTTTCCGCGCCTTGCCGTGGACCGGTTTCTCCTATTAATTGTATTTCGGGTACGCCGAGTAGCTAGTTTTTGGCGCCCGACCGTGTAAACACTATGAAACAGATATCGGAGCTGGTAGAGCTCCTGGGGGAGGAGTATCAGTTGTGTACCTGCAACATGAAAAACGATACCGCCCTCAAGACACTTTTTGCTTACTTACAAGATACCGAATACCCCACCGCTCAGACTGCGGCCGACCAGCTCGGTCTGGAACCCGGTGACCCGGCCTTTCGGAAGATTAAGCATCAACTTAAGCTTCAACTGCTCAATGCGCTGACTGCCATCGACCCCGTCGATCGCAGCACGGACCGACGAAAGCGGGCACATAACTATGTATGGAAGCTAATTGCGATCGCGAAGCAGTTGCGGACGTCGATTGCCTCCTCGGTATTGCTGCCTTATCTCCAGGAGGCCTTTCGCATGGCGGAAGAAATGGAACTCCTGGACGGTGCATACCAGTGCGCGGTCATGCTACGACGGCAGTATGCTAACCGGCAGTTCGATCCGGAGAAATATCAGCACTACGCAGAGGAGGCCAGTCGGTACCAGGAAATAGCGGCCTGTTACCAGGACGTGGCAGCCAGTTTCAATGAAGTGGTGTACCTCCGAAATAGCAGACGACCGGATGAAGAAGTCAGACGAGCCGCCCAGGAGGCGTGTAAGGAACACTACCCCGCAATAGCCCGCTACGACCTGGCCATAATCTCGTATCTCGTCTATCTGCTGGAACTCAATATCCATCTCGCCGGCAGGGATTACGAGGCCGTAATTACTACGGCCAATAAAGCCCTGACGTACCTCCGCGGTAAGTCTACCGCCCACCCTACGATGTTTCAGGTCTTCGAGGCCAACCTGACCGTGGCGTATACGCAGCTGAACGATTACGAGCGGGGTTCCGCCTTTGCAAAGCAGCTGTTGGCTAAGACATCACCTGATGATTTCAATTACCTGAAGGTCTACGAGCTCCTCCTCCTGTTGTCCCTCCGGGCCGGTAAGTTTCAGGAAGCCTATAACCTCTTTTTGACCATCCGCCCGGACACGCTGACCAGAAACATGCTATCCTACTATTTCGAGACCTTTCGGATCATGGAAGCCTATCTGTATCTACTGGTGCAAATGGACCGAATCCGTATTCGACCGGACGATCGGATTTTCAAGCGTTTCCGCGTCAGTCGCTTTCTCAATTCCTTCGAATACGCCAGCGGCGAGAAGAACAGCCGCAACGTACATCTAATGATCATTGAGATCGTCGATCATATTTTGAATCGCCGACATAATAAAACCGTGTACAGTATCGAGGCAATTAACAAATACGCTTCCCGCCATCTGAGAGGCAAGAGTCACGAACGGGTGCGGTATTTCCTGAAGGCGCTGGCCCAGTTGGCTACCCAGCAGTTCCACCGGGCGGCGGTGGAACGGCATACCACGCGGTACATCAAACTGATGCAGAAAAAGCCGCTATCTGAATCCCGGCTGGACTTTTACCTGGAGCTGATTCCCTACGAAATGCTCTGGGGGATGATTCTGGATCAGTTAGGCTATAAGCGCATTCGGCTGCGGCAGACGGGGGAGGATTCTAAGTGGTGAGGTAGTGGAGTCCAGAGTTGAGGGCTCCCGGAGCCGAGGTTACCGTGCAGCGTTCCCCCGACTATGCCGGGACGAGTATAGAATCCCTGGGTGGGGGGCCGGCAAAGCTTTGACCGATACGCCCTTCCGGGGTAAAATGCGAAACCC
>JBASAV010000547.1:0-2247 GCA_049650785.1 Lewinella sp.
ATTTCTTCGATGAGATTCACTATCTGGATATCGTAGACGCCAATGCCGGGGACCACGGAAAGGCCTTTGCTACCAACTTCAATCCGGAGATCAACATCCGCGAGATAACCCAGCCAGGCAAGTACTACGAGAACGGCGAGTGGATTGAAATTCCGGCGTTCAGTATCCGTAAGGACCTGACCTATCCCGATATAGGCCCCAAACCCAGCTACGTGCTGTACCACGAGGAATTGGAAAGCCTGGTGAAGAACTTTCCTACGTTGAAACGTGCCCGGTTCTGGATGACATTCGGTGAGGAATACCTCACCCACCTACGGGTTATCCAGAACATCGGGATGGCGGGCATCGAGCCGGTAAACCATAAGGGTACGGAGATTATCCCGTTGGAGTTTCTCAAAACGGTACTTCCTGATCCTGGTGGACTGGGCGAAGGCTATAGCGGCGAGACGAGCATCGGTTGCCGGATCAGGGGAATCAAGGACGGAAAGGAAGAGACCTATTATATATGGAACAACTGTAGTCACGAACGCGCCTATAAAGAAACGCGTGCTCAGGGAGTTAGCTATACCACCGGGGTGCCGGCTATGACCGGGGCGATGATGCTGATCCAGGGCAAGTGGAACGGCACCGGGGTTTTCAACGTAGAGGAATTCAATCCGGATCCCTTCCTGGACGTATTGGGAAAGCACGGTCTGGCGTGGCATGAGAAGGTTGGGGTGGATTTGGAGATGTAGCGCAGAAAACAATCCGTTGGCTACCATACGTCTACATTAATGCTTACCTTTGCGGCTCATTTGAGGGATAGCAAAACCCCCCAACGTATGACGTCCAGCGCACGCCTGTTCTTTCTTTTCCTTCTCAGCTTTGCTTTTACCTACGTTTCGGCTCAGGAGGTCGATGATCAGGGAAGTGTGGGCGATCACCACAATCCGGAGATTGAATGCGGTTCGCACGACGATTACGATCCGGCCGGTGTTATCCTCCACCACATCGCCGACGCCAATGAATTTCACGTCATTGGGAACTTCAGCGTACCCCTGCCCGTGTTTCTATACGCTCCGGGCGAGGGGCTGACCAGCGGCTTTAGCAACATGTTTCACCATGGCGAGACCGCGGTGGACGGCTACGTTATGAACCACGGACGGATCAATCGCCTGGTCGATGCGCCCGCCGGTATGATGGAAGGGCACCACGACGTGGAATGTATCGCCCACACCTCCGCTGAAGTAGATGGTAAGACGCGCGATATGTACTACGCCCTGATTGGTGGGGAGCGCTACCTGCTGGACGCACCCTCGGTCGGTGATGGCGGCCTGCTCGGCGGCGGAATCACGAGCTTTTACGACTTCAGCATCACGAAGAATGTCTTTACGATGATTCTGGCTTCGTTGCTGCTCATCTTCCTCTGGCGGGCGGTAGCCAACGGGTATAAGAAAAATGCCGGCAAAGCCCCGAGCGGTATTCAGAGCCTGATGGAGCCCTTCTTTGTGTTCCTGCGTGACGAAATTTCCATCCCCATGATTGGCGAGAAGCACTACGAGCGCTTTCAGCCGTTTATCATGACGATCTTCTTTTTCGTCCTTTTCTGTAACCTACTTGGGCTGATTCCCATCTTCCCCGGTAGTTCGAACGTGACCGGTAACCTGGCCGTAACCATGGCCCTGGCGGTAATTTCCGCCTTCGTCGCCTATTTCCACGGTAATCGTCATTTCTGGGCGCACACGCTCTGGATGCCGGGCGTGCCGGCCCTTATCAAGATATTTATCCTAACCCCGGTCGAGATTCAGGGACTGGTCATTAAGCCCTTCTCCCTGATGGTGCGTCTTTTCGCCAACATCACGGCGGGGCACATCATCATTCTCAGCCTGATCAGCCTGATATTTATCTTCGGAAACAACGGAGAGAGTGTCGTGGGAGCGGGTGCCGGAGCGGTGGTCAGCGTGGCCTTTACACTCTTCATGAACTGCATTGAATTGCTGGTTGCCTTCGTGCAGGCGTTCATCTTCGCTATCCTTTCCGCCAGTTACATCGGCGCTGCGGTAGAAGATGCCCACCACCACGACGAGGCCGGACACCACGGAGAAGAAAAAGTTGCCGAAGGCGGCGCGATGGGCGGAGCCGTAACGGGCATGCACACTGCCGCTAACTAAGGAACTATTAAGAATTTTATTTACCCATTTAAATCATTCAACATGGGAGCTCTTGGAGCAGGTATCGCCGCCCTCGGCGCTGGACTCGGAATCGGAC
>JBASAV010000548.1:0-15265 GCA_049650785.1 Lewinella sp.
AGTGAAACCCTTCCATTAGTGGGTAATTGCCGGAAGAGGATTCGCCCCGGGGTGGAAAAGATGTCGGGCCGGATACCGCCGGCCAGTTCCCCGACCGAGGTGGTCGATACCGTGGGTCCCTGATCGAACAGATAGGCTACTTCCTCCGGCACGAGTGCCTTATTGTAGATGTTTACCTCGTGGACCGTTCCCGTCCAGGAAGCATCACCTTCGTAGCCACCCCGTCCGATCCAGGCGAAAGCGTTACTGAGCGCTGTAATTCCGTTGCCATTGGTTAGTTCGGTCGAGTCAACGAGCTGACCGTTGAGGTACATGTAGATATGGGTCGAATCGAGGCTACCGAGGAGGTGGTAAGTACCGGCACTATCGAGGCGCGTGTCGGACGAGATCCCCGTTTCCACTGTCCAGGGCATTGCCGTATTCCCGGTGGAGATGGCCACCCTGGAGCCACCATCCGTGTTGACGGTGGGCTGCAGGAAGAAACCGTTCGAGCCTAGTCTGGCACCTCCTTCCTGATTGGGAGCGGCCTGTGACCCTCCCAGATAGACCAGCATGGAGAAGTTAGAATTCTGGTTTCCTTCGGGGGTGAACCAGGCTTCTACGGTGATGGCCTCGTAGGTATTGATACCAATGGTTGCCGCCTCCAATTCAATAACCCCACCGTTGGCGAGTACGGCTCCTACGTCCCCCGCAGCGGTGGTGTCGAAGGTGACGTCGCCGATGATCGTACCGTCGGCAAATCCGACCTGATCGGTTACCGTGCTGTCTTCGAAGGTATACGCGTGGATGAGGTTGATGGAAGGATCGGGATCCTGGGCGTGAAGGACGGCGGCGGAGAGAATGGCTAAAACAAAAAAGAGGGTTGATTTACAGGTCATGGTGTTTGCTTATGGGTTCGACTTAAGTGTGCCGACATTCATATATCCTGACGCGTATGCCGCAGGCACCATATGAATTGTCAAGCAGACAATAATAAAGAATTAATGTGGATCACCGATATCTTTTTCAAACTTATATTTGCTCCGAACCGCAAAAAACCTGGCATAAAAACGATCGCTCGGCCGTTTGGCCTCCTTCCGTTCCGAACATTCCGGTGGCTGTGGAAATAAGATTACCGAAAACAAACTAGTACGATATGATGACCGGCACACAAGTCCTGGATCGCCTCAAAGCAGGTAACGACCGTTTTGTAGAAGACAAACTCGATGGCAAATTGCAAAACTCCGCCCGCCGCGGAGAACTTACCTCCGGACAGGAGCCCTACGCTATCGTGCTTAGTTGCGCGGACAGCCGCGTCGTTCCCGAGCTGGCCTTCGACACCGGGCTGGGCGAGATTTTCACCGTTCGGGTAGCCGGGAACGTGGCCAATACGTCCTCCATAGCCAGTATCGAGTATGCGGTAGCCCACATCGGAACGCCGCTCATTGTGGTACTGGGTCACGAGGCCTGTGGCGCCGTAACCGCGGCCGTCAATGGCGGTGATAACGGCTACAACCTTAATCACCTGCTGTCCCACATCGCTCCCGCCCTGGACAAAACGGAGGAGGGCGCCGACGTCAATACGGTCGTCAAGGAAAATGCCCGGCTTACCGCCGAGGAACTAAAGACCCGCAGCCCGATCATTCGGAAGGCCGTGGAAGAAGGGAAGGTGAAGATCGTACCGGCCTATTACAATTTGGGGAGCGGCAAGGTGGACATGCTTTAGGAAAGCCCGGCCCGCTCACTGCATATTTTGCAGGGCTCGGTTCAACTGATTCATGAGGCTTCGCTGCTGGGTCAGCCAGTTAAATCGGGGATCTTCGTAGAGTATGGATTGAGCCCAGGGGTCTACCTGATAAGCTCGGACCAATGCCTTCACGGCCTCTTCCCCATTTTGCTGCAAAGAGAAGAATTTGGCCAGTTGTACCATGCCGAAACTCTGGTCGGCGGGCGTCTCCGCTTTGCGCATCCCGATCTGAAAGTAGGGCAGACCATCCTGCGGTCTGCCCGCCTGCGTCAGGATCAAGCCCTTCTCCGTTATGGCGGTTACACTGTTGGGGGTGTACTGTAACAGGGAGTCGATCATTGCCGCCGCCTTAGCGTACTCCCCCTTCTCCAGCGCCGTGTTCTTGCGGTCCCAGAAGTAGAAGAGCAAATTCTCCGCCGAGGTGAAAAGAATTGACGGAATCGGCGGCGCTCCCGGTGCACTGATAACTTCGAGGGTCAGGTCGCGCCAGTCGTAGGAGCAGGCCAGGAACAGATCCGGCGTATCGGGTGGCAACCAGTCGGACCGGTCAACGCCGTCTCCGTAGTACACCCGGTACCAGTTGCCAGCTACCGGTATGTCCACCCATATTTGATTTTCGAGCACCTCTCCGTAACTCAGGATTTTGCCGGCGACGACGCGGTGGGGCACCTCGAGGTACTGCAGGGCTAAGGACAGCAGCAAGTGCTTTCTGATGGCCGTGGTACGCCGGCGGTAAACGTCTTCCAACAGGGGTTGGGACTCGTCGAAATTTTCCGGGTCCCGCACGGTCGATACGCGGCGGTCGAGCCGCCGTATCAGGCGATCGATGTCCTGCACGCTGGTATCGGCGCGATCCAGCGTACTAAACTCGGTCCGGCCGATGTCTTCCCGCACGAGTGGGGGCAGGATGTAGGGTTCTACCGTTTCTCCCGCGGGCACGGGGGGCCAGGCGATGGACTGTCCCCGTAAACTATCGACGACCGTTTTCGTCCAAGCCGGTTTTGCTACGGTGGTGACTAAATAAGTGACCTCTAGTGAATCGTTGTCCCCTATTTCGTCGCCGCGCCAGGTGTATTCCCGCGTTTCACCGGGTGGGGGTGACGTGGTGGGTGGGGCGGAAAAGGAGGTTCTCCCAATGCGCTGCCCGTTTTCCGGCAGGGGCAGTTTGAGAAAGATCATCGCGCCGGAACGGGATACCCGCGGACCAAACTTCAATTTTTCCTCGATCATGAAGGACGACTGTCCAGTCAGGGATGGGATTAAGGCAAGGATGAATAGAATGATAAGGGGGCAACGCACTCGGGGTAGGGTTTTTGCTAATATACGGAAAGGCGAAGGGGTGCGAAAAGCACTATGTACCCAGGCGATCGGCTAACTGCTGAGCGTAGGTTTCCCCGACCGGAAGCCAGTCCTCCCCCACCCGGACCTTCGACTTCTGTTTGGCATCGATGGAAGCGAGGTTGACCAGGTAGGACCGGTGGATTCGTTGAAAGCCCCGGTCGCGAAGCTGCTTGGACAAGTTCTTCAGTCTTTCGAGCGTCACCACGGGTCTGTCCTGACCGGTCAGGTGGATCTTGACGTAGTCACCCATACTTTCTACGTAACGGATATCGCCGGTCACCACCTTGATCTCCTCGTATTCGGAGAAGACGTAGAAGTGATCTTCGTTTTCCGGAACGGGGGATTCCGGCTCCAGTTGGTTGATGCGCTCGGCGGCCCGCTCCAGCGCGCGAAGGAAGCGGTCGCGGCGAACCGGCTTGACCAGATAGTCGACCACTTCGAGGTCGAATCCCTCGTGAGCGTGCTCTTTGTAAGCAGTCAGGAAAATGACGAGCGGCCGTTCTTCGGGGAGCTGACGCACGAATTCCAGGCCGCTCACGTCGGGCATATTGATATCGCTAATCACCAGGTCTACGGTATTATTTCGTACGAAATGAGCCGCGGCCGCGGCGTCGGTGAAGGACTTGACCAGCGTCCAGTCGGGTGCCTCGCGGGCCAGGCGCTCCACCAGGACCAGGGCGAGTGGCTCGTCGTCTAGGGCGATGAAGGTCATTGGTGCAGATTTAGCGTGAGGTCAACGCGGTGGATACCGGTCTCCTTACCAATAACCAGTTCGTAGCGGCCGGCGTACGAGTAATCCAGCCGCTGGCGGGTATTGGTCATCCCGATACCGGACGGGCTATCGATATGGCTGGCCCGCTTTGGCAGCAGCAGGTTACTGACCATCAGTTGGAGTTGCTCCCCGGCGATAGAGATCGCGATCCGTATGGTACAGTCTTGTTTGGTAGTGAGTCCGTGCTTGAAGGCGTTCTCGATGAAGGGGACGAGGATCATCGGTTCGATCAGCAAGGCGGGGGAAACGCGGTCCGGCAGTGACACCTCCAGCTTGGCATTGGGGGGCAGGCGCAGCCGCTGGAGGTCGACGTAGCTCTCCACGAACTGGAGGTCCCGCTCCAGCGTCACCCGGGGGCTGGCGCATTCGTAGAGGATGTAGCTGACCATTTCGGAAAGCCTCAGTAGTGCGTCGGGGGTCTTATCCGGCTCGGTGAGCGACAGGGCGTAGAGGTTATTGATCGTGTTGAGGAGGAAGTGGGGATTGATTTGTGACTTCAGGAGCGCGATCTCCGCCTCGAGCCGCTGGCGGTTGGCCTCCCGCTCGGCGCGTTTCTGCTTATCGAAGGCCAGGAAGCCCCGGAAGGTGGCCGCTACCCCGAAGGTGGCCAGGCCGATGAAAATGGCGGGGATGAATAGAAAAGCCAGCGGCCGTTGACCGGACCCATCTCCTGCGCCCCGCCGCGAAAAATCGAATAAGTAGTAGTCGGTACCCACCGAGTATCCGATGAAGAGCAGCAGGGCCAGTCCGCCCCACAGATAAAAGGCGCGCTTTCTGCCGGAGAAGTAGAGGGGCAGCACCAGATAGTAAAGGAGATTATAGTACAGCGCGATGCCTCCTACTCGCATAAAGATCAGCACGTAGTCTCTCGCGGTGCGCGAAGCCGTATCTCCCGTCAGGGTGAAGAGCAGCAGCAGTCCGATCCAGACGGTAACCTGAAGGATGACGGAGCGCGGTAATCGGGTAAAGAGCATAGCGAAGGAAAGGTAACAATAGCAAAGGTCGTCTTTTACCCAGGCCGTATTCACCCCGGCGGGCGGGGTTCATCGAGACAATCCTCCGGTTCACCGAGACACCCGGTTTGGCACCTATACAAGCGCCCATCTTCGTGTTGTCAATAGCGAAACCGGCCCCTTGCCGACCCGCACTAAACGTATACCGCCATGAGATTCCCCATCCTGCTTTTCACTCTCCTCCTCGCCGCTCTCGGCTCCCTCGCCGCACAGGGCCCGGGTGGACCACGCCCCCAAGCGACGGGCAACGTCTACGGTAAAGTGATCGACGATACCGGCGCGGGAGTAGGTTACGCTACGGTGCAGGTCGAGGCAAACGATAGTATCTACGCCGGGCAGTTCACCGAAGACAACGGTGACTTCCGGATCGAGGGACTGCCCGCCGGAGCCGATTACGAACTGGTCGTTTCCTTCCTGGGTTACGCCGAGTTGCGCCGGCCCTTCATTGCTAACGGCGGTTCGCGGGACCTGGGTAACCTCACGCTGGAAACGGCAGCCAGCACGCTGGCCGAAGTGACGGTAACGGCCGAAGCCTCCCTCTCTACCCTCTCCCTGGATCGCAAGTCGTACCGCGTGGATAAGGACCTCAGTACCGCCGGCGGCACGGCCGTTGACGCGCTGAAGAACGTCCCTTCCCTGTCGGTCGACCTGGATGGTAACGTTAGTCTCCGCAACGGCTCGCCCCAGGTCTTCATCGACGGGCGACCATCAACGCTAACTCTGGATCAGATACCCGCCAACTCCATCGAAAGCGTGGAGGTGATCACCAATCCATCGGCTAAATTCGACGCCGGCGGCGGGACGGCGGGCATCGTCAACATCGTCCTGAAGAAGGACCAGCAGATCGGTTACAACGGAAACCTGCGCCTTGGTGGCGATTCCCAGGGGGGCTACAATCTGGGCGGCGACATCAACGCCCGCGGCGAAAAGCTCAATGTCTTCGGCTCCGGGATGCTGATGAGCCGGCAGGGAACTTCCGAGAGCACCACCCTGCGCGAAACCTTCAACCAGGACCCCAATACGCTGATCACCCAGCAGTCCACGTCCGACATGAACGGCACCTTCGGCAACGTTCGGGCGGGCATGGATTACTTCCTCGACAACCGGAATACGCTTACCCTGAGCGGTAGCTATATGCGCGGGGCCTTTGCACCGGGCGAAGTCCTGACCAACCTGACGGACTACCTATACGCCGACGGGACCGAAACCACGGCCTACGATCGCTTCAGCGACCAGGACCGGAACTTTCAGAACTACGGTGCCTCCCTGCAGTTCAAGCACCTCTTTTCCCGGGAAGGTGCGGAGTGGACCGCCGACCTTAACTACAACCAGGTACGCTTCGAGGGCGACGGCCTTTACCGCAGCGAATACGCAACCGGCGCCGTCAGCCAGCAGCGGCAGACCTCCCTGGGCACGGGCAGCTTCCTGACACTCCAGTCGGACTTCATCCTCCCGATCGACAAACTCACGAAACTGGAAGGCGGGGTGAAAGCCACCTTGCGCAGCAACGAAAACGAGCAGGCCAACTTCGTTAATTACGACGAGGAGGGGGAGTGGACGCAGATCACCCAGCTATCCGATGCCTTCGCCTTTCAGGATAACGTGTTCGCCGGTTACCTGCAGGCCGGTCGGGAGATCGGGCAGTGGGGCTTTCAGGTAGGCCTGCGCGCGGAGAGTTCCTTTTACGAGGGCACCCTGACCGGGCTGGACAGCTCCTTTAACATCGACTACCCGATCAGTCTTTTCCCCAGTGCCTTCGTCACCCGAAAGCTTAATGAAACCGACCAAATACAGCTGGCCTATACCCGCCGGATCAATCGGCCGAACTTCTTTCAGACGATGCCCTTCACGGACTTCTCCGATTCGCTGAACCTGCGCCGGGGAAACCCCCAACTGCTGCCGGAATTCACCAATTCGCTGGAGCTTTCGTACCAGAATATCTTCCCGTCCGGCAATAACCTCCTCTTTTCGGTCTACTATAAGCAGGCTACCGACCTCATCGCCGCCTACCAGCTCAATGAGTACAATGAGGCGCTGGGTGCCGAGGCGATCGTGACGACCTTTGCCAACACGGATCGCGCCGCTGCCTACGGGGCTGAACTAACCTTCAAGAACAACCTGTTCGGCTGGCTCGACCTGACGTCCAACCTAAACGTATACCAGTCGAACGTCGATGCCGGGAACCTGGAGAGCGATCTGCAGATCAGTCGCGTGAGCGGGTTCCTGAAGGAGACCGCCCAGATCCGGTTGCCCCACGATTTCGCTCTGCAGCTGAACGGGGAATACCGGACGCGTGCTTCCTTCACGCCCTCCACCAACAACAGTGCCTTCGGCGGCGGCGGTCCGAGCCAGAATACGGCCCAGGGCTACACCGAGTCGGTCTGGTTCGTGGATGCCTCCCTGCGCAAGGGACTGTGGAAGAACGCTGCATCACTGACCCTGAGCGTCCAGGACATCTTCGCCAGCCGGGAGTACGGCAGCTACATCCTGACCGACTTCTTCAGCCAGGAAACCAGCCGGCTCATGAACCCACAGTTGGTGCGGCTCAACTTCACCTACCGCTTTGGAAAAATGGATGCTTCGCTCTTTCAGCGCAAAAACACTAACTCCTCCTCGCAGGGTAGTGATATGATGGGCGGATAGACAAGCCAAACGCAAAATGGCCACCTTCCCGTGGGAGGGTGGCCATTCGGCATGCCTGGCTGTCGGAACCTTAATCCCGTACGGAAGTATGACCGTCCATGGTGTGATCCAGATCCAGGGAGGGCTCGGGTTCCTGCTTGAAGGATTTGGCGGCCTGATCGCCGATGGGTCCCTTACCGATGGTGATGCCACCGTCGACCATGTACAGGGCGCCGGTCACGTAGCTGGCTTCGTCGGAGGCCAGGAACAGGTACACGTTGGCGATCTCCTCAACGGAGCCGCGGCGGCCCATCAGGTTAGCCTGGTTATTGGTCTTTTCCATCTTCTTGTCCATCGGGCCGGTTTCTTTATGGGTCCAGGCCGTATCGATGGGTCCGGGACCTACGATGTTTACGCGTACGCCGTTGGCGGCCTGCTCTCCGGCCAGCCCCTTGGCGAAAGCGATGACAAAACCTTTGGTGCCGCCGTAGGGAGCATTTTGGGGCACACCCAGGACACCGGCCTCCGATCCGGCGAAGACGATGTTGCCCTGCGATTTCTGCAGCTCGGGCAGGGCGGCTTTCGACATGGCAAATGCGGTGCGGATGTTATTCTTCACCATATAGTCAAAGCCTTCCTCGCTAAAGTCCTCGAGCATGTTGGTTTCTACGAAGGTGCCGGCGTTATTGATCAGAATATCGACGCGGCCGTACTCGTTGGTAGCGGTTTTCACGCAGTCTTTGGCTGCCTGGAGGGTCGAGAGGTCGCCCTTGAAGGGAAGTGCCGCCCCACCTTGCGTCCGGATGTCGGCGGCTACGTCGTCGACGGGATCTTCGGGCAGGCCGGCGACGATGACCCTGGCGCCCTCGCGGGCAAATAATTTACTGATGGCTTCACCGATGCCGGCGCCGCCACCGGTTACGATGGCTACTTTGTTTTCTAGTCGATTTCCCATTTTGTCGAGATTTGATGTTGTTCTTATCTGACGGAAGGCACCGTTCCGTGGTTCGGCACACAGAAACTTTTGGAAGCATGCTGTTAGCTCTGTTTGGGACCAGTTGGCTCATTCCAATCCCGCTTTGATGCCTACCTGTTCCCCCGGTTGTACTTGGTCCGGTAGGCTGCCGGGGTGAGGCCGGTGATGCGCTTGAAGGTAGACCGAAAGGAGTTGTTGTCGCAGTAACCCACATCGTACATGACTTCGCTGACTGTCTTGCGACTGCTTTCCAGCTCCCGTTTGGCGACTTCCACCTTTACGCGGCTGACGTAGTGCAATACGGAATAGTGCGTGGCCTCCTTGAAGCGTCGCTCAAAGGTTCGGCGGCTGAGGGATACCAGGCCGGCTAAATCTTCTACGGCGATGCGATCGGCGACGTGTTGCTCAATATAGGACTGTGCGTGTAGGACGGCTTCATCGTTGTGTGCCTTCTGCCCCTGAAAAATGGCGAAGGCGGACTGGCTGCTGCGATCGATATCGATGGCGAAGTATTTAGCCGCCCGGATGGCCGTGGCGCGGTCTACGTGTTTCTCGACAAGGTGAAGCAACAGATTCCAGTAGGAGTGCGCGCCCCCGCTGGTATAGATCCTTCCCTCTTCCGTCACGATCCGGCCATCAAGCAGGGTAACGGCGGGAAATCGGCGGCGAAACTCGTGCGCAAACCCCCAGTGCGTCGAACAAGGCTTCCCATCCAACAAGCCCGTCGCCGCTAGCAGGAATGCGCCCAGGCATAGCGAGGCCACTTCCGCGCCACGCTCGTATTGCCGGCGGATATAGGGCAGCAGGGCCGCATTTTGCGCCAGCGCCTTCTCCAGTTCACCGGACAGGGCGGGTATGATGAGCAGATCGGTATCGCCCGCGTCGGATAACTGGCGGTCCGGGTGGATCGTGAAGGTTCCGTCATTTACCTGTACAGATGCGGTCTGCCCAACCAACTCTACCGCAAAGGGGGCCGGGCGGCCTGCCTCCACCAGGAAACGATTTACCGAAACAAACAAGTACCGGGGATCGGCGACGGCCTGAAGAACGGAGGATTCAGGAACGAGGATACTAACTTTTATCATAGGTAGTAAAATGGAAGACACGCGATCGTTTGTCCTGGCCGGGGGCGGGACGGCGGACAGCTAAAAGTAAGCTTTTCATCGCGCTCGCGAATACTTGTCCTTCGGCAAGTACCACCAATCAACGGCGGCTTTCATTGACGCAAAATTGGGTGGTTTTGTCTTAAATGCCCCGCATCCGGAGAATTACACCCCGCCATCTTTGTATCGCCATTTAATCATAACTAAAAGCTCCCGTATGGAAACGCTAACCTTCACCACTAACATTAACGCTCCCGCCCGCTTGGTATGGGGTACCATCACCGATCCGACCACCTACCAGGAATGGACCGGGGCTGCTTTTCCCGGCTCCCGGTTTGAAGGGGAGTGGGTGGAAGGAAAAGACATCCGGTTTGTAGGCGAGGATGGTAGCGGTACGCTTGTCCATCTGCACCGCGTCGAGCCGTACCGGATGGTTGAATCCGAACACATCGCCCTGCTGCAAGCGCCCGGAACGGCAGAGACTAGGAGCGAGCAAGCGAGTAGCTGGATCGGCACCCGCGAAAATTACTATTTGGAAGAGGACAATGGCGCCACTCAGTTACGCGTAGAAATGCACACGCCTCCCGAATGGGTAAATATGTTCCAGGAAAGCTGGCCCGTTCTGCTCAACAAGCTGAAGGAAATGTGCGAGCACACCTCCGTCATTGCTCCATCCATCTAACTAACATTATTAATACCACGAGTCATGAAAAACCTCCGCATCATCTTCTGGGTGACTACCACCCTCATTTTTCTCTTCGAAGGCGTCATGCCGGCCCTGACCTTCAACTCAGAATTGGCACGGGAGGGCATCCGCCACCTCGGGTATCCCGAGTACTTCGGTAATGCCCTGGTGGTGTTTAAAGTAGTAGGCGCCCTGGCACTTATGATTCCCCTCGTACCGCCCCGCATTAAGGAATGGGCCTATGCTGGCTTCGTCTTTGATTTTCTCTTCGCGTCCATCAGTCACGCAGCGGTTGATGGACTGACGTTCCAGGCGTTTTTCCCCCTGATTATCCTCGGTGTGCTGTTGTTGTCCTATCAGGCTTACCACCGGCTCATTAAGGCCGGGGAAGAACCCCGCCTAGCGTCTACTTCTCCAGTATCGCTTTGAGGTTGGCGAGGTTCTTATCAATATCGCGGGCGAGCATCCGCCTGAGGAAGAACGAAAACAGGCTCATCGGGAAAACCAAATCCCCACTAAAATCCCAGGTGACGCGTGTGCGCTGACGGGGCAGGCTCAGGAAGTGGACGTTAGAATAATTGGTGGCCTGCATGGGGCGCTCGAAGCGCAGCTCGTAACTGATGCGCTCCCGCCCCAGGATCTCGGTGATCTCCTGGCTTCCGGCGCCTACGTTTCTGACGCGACTATCCCAGCTGTGCACGAATCCTACCTCCCCGTCGTCGCCGGCAGATGTGACCTGCATATCCGGATCGGCCATCTGCCAAATGTTGAAGTGGCGGTGATTTCCAATGAATCGAACGTAGTTGAATACCTCCGCCACCGGGCGGTCGATCTCTACCGACCGTTCCAGGAACATCGTTTTGCCCATGATGCAAGTCTACTTGGTGAGTGATTAGCCTCCGCAACACCGAAACTTCGGCCAGGCTAACATAACCCCTTCCGACAGCAATAGCAAACGATAGGGGCGGTGCCGCTAGTTTAACACCCCCTGGGCAACCTTCTCGCCAAAGCGCTCGATGTACACGTCGATGATGGACGCCAACTGGCGGAAGTCGCTGACCCGGTAGTAGGTCAGGTCGATGTTTACTTCTTCACCGTCCGCTCCTTCCAGTACCAGGAGTTGTTCGTGCTCGTAGAGCCGGTAGGACCGGAAGTCGTGCCAGTACGAGACGCTCAACTCGGGAATACGAAGCACGACGCCTGCATCACTGAACTCGATAGCCGAACCGCGGAACGAGAGGTGACGGTACATCCGGAAGTCCCGACTGGGAAACAGGACCAGTACCATCAGAATCAGACCAAAGTAAGGTTGGGGTAAGTAGAGTAAGCTGGCAACGGCCACGGAAAGCACGACTATTCGGCTACCCAGCGAAAAGAGGAGGCGCAGGCGACGAAGGCGATATCCGTATTTCCGGGGCGTATCGAAGCCGAAAAAGACCTTTTCCAAGGCGCGCAGGTCGGCATTGCGCTCCATGACTTCGCGGATGCGCCGGTCCCGGTCGCCGGGGCGTACCTCCAGTTCCTCGGCGGGATGTCCGTGCGGCCACATGAGGAAGTATCGTTCGGCGAGTTGCTCCAGGCGTAGCCAATCGATGTCGTCGAGGGACCCGAAAGTTTGAATGCGCCAGTGGGTTACCGTCCAGCCCCACCACCGCCAGGCAATCCCGTAGCCAGCGAGCAAGGCCGCGGCGATGGCCGTACCCGTCCACCCCCAGCCATAGGGAATGACCAGTGCATAAGCCAGGATAGGAAGTCCGAGCCAGAAAATCAGCGCGGGTAGCGTAATGTAGAGGTGCCCCAACAGCACGTAGCTGAGCAGCCGCTTTTTGGAAGCCATGGTTTCATTACGCTTCCCCCGTGGCCCATCATGTCCGGCATACCATATTTAACTCGGGCGACGGAGCGCAGGAAATAGCGAAAACCGTACTACCGGATAGCTTTATGAAAGCAGGAAACATCCATCCCGACCGGAACCTGACCGATGAAGTACCCATGCGGAGCAAACCGCTTTTCCCCCGGGCCGCGCCTACGTGCGTACGATCCGGGTGGTGCGGGAGGACCTAAAAGTTTCGCAAAAGCTGTAACGGCCGACCGTATCCGGTAATATGTAGGCATGATGCCTTCGTCTACCCCCAGCCAACACAACGAATTCGACACCATCCGCCGCGGTATTATCGGGCAGGGTCACCGCTTATCCACCCATTGCCATCCCGACGGGATCTCCCTGCTTTACGCCGACTGGACCGCCAGCGGCCGCGCCTACGGACCCATTGAGACGACCCTGCGGGAAACCGTCCTGCCAATGATGGCCAACACCCATACGGACACGAACGCCACCGGTAGTGCCATGACCCACGCTTACGAGCAGGCACGGCAGGTGATTCGCCGCCACGTGAACGCGGGCGCGGACGATGTACTGGTCTGTACCGGTTCGGGGATGACGGGAGCCGTCAATAAGCTGCAACGGCTCATCGGCATCAAGCGTGATTTTTCGGCGTGCCCGGAGCAACGTCCCGTCGTATTCATTTCCCACATGGAGCACCATTCCAACCAAACCAGCTGGTTAGAGACGGGTGCCGAGGTGGTGGTGGTAGAATGTAGCGAAACCGGCCTGGTCTGCGCCCACCAATTTGCCGAAGCTATAGCGCGCTTCCCGGCCGGTCGGCCGAAATACGCCGCCGTGACGGCCTGTTCCAACGTCACGGGGATCGAGAGCCCCTACCGGGAGATAGCCGAAATAATGCACGCGGCCGGGGGCTATTGCTTCGTGGACTTCGCCTGTTCGGCACCCTACGTGGCGGTAGACATGCATCCGGCGGACCGGCCAGAGGGGTACCTGGATGCTATCTATTTCAGTCCACATAAATTTCTGGGTGGGCCGGGAGGCTGCGGCGTCCTTATCCTGGATAAGCACCAACTTATCTCCACCGTGCCCGACCACCCCGGGGGCGGCACGGTGACCTGGACCAACCCCTGGGGGCAGCACCGGTATGCGACCGATGCCGAAACCCGCGAGGACGGGGGCACGCCGGCGATTTTACAGACCGTCCGCGTAGCGCTGGCGATCCGCCTGAAAGAGAAAATGGGGGTGACCCGCATACGCCAGCAGGAAAACCGCCTGATGAAGTTACTCTGGGCGGGGCTGGACCGGATTGAGGGCATGTCCATCCTGGCCGGTGAGCACCGGAACCGGCTGGGGATCATATCCTTCAATATCGAGGGCCTGGACCATAACCTGGCGGTGAAGATGCTCAATGACTATTACGGCGTGCAGGTCCGCGGGGGATGCTCCTGCGCCGGTACGTACGGACACCACCTGCTCGGCATCGACCGAGCGACCTCCGAACGGATTATCGGGCTCCTGGACCGCGGTATGCCCGTCAGGCGGCCGGGTTGGATACGGCTGAGCATTCACCCGACGATGTCGGAGGCGGAGATATACTATTTGATTCGCGCCGTACGGGGGGTAGCCACCAACCACGCACGCTGGATGACGGCCTACACCTGCTGCCCGGATACCGGTGCCGTCCGCTGCGTAAATGCAAGCTTCGACCAGACTTTATTGGGGAAGATGGCCGGGATATTTGCCTGATGTATTAGAAAAACACCTATCCGGCGCTCCGGCGCCCGCCTTACGCGATAAGGTAGAGTACCATGAGGTAGGTTGGCAGTTCGGGATTCGACTTGAAGAAGTCCCGTAGAAAATTACTGGCCCGCGAGAGTTGTACCCGGACGGTACTCTCGGAGAGTTCCAGCTTGGTGGCAATCTGACGGTTAGAAAGTCCGCTTTCGTAGCGCATTTTGAAGATTTCCTGCTGCCGACCGGGGAGTTGATCGATGGCGGATTCCGCGATCCGAAGGTAATCCCGAAAGACCAGATCGGATTCAACGGTTGCTCCGGCCGTGGCTTCCTGCAGGGCCCGGTACTGCTCGTGTTGCTTGCTTTTGCGGGTTTCGCGCTTCAGGTAGTTCCAGGCGTAATCGCGCGTGATCTTAAACAGGAGGGGGTTGATGGGTTGTGAGGGATCGATGATGCTCCGCTTCTCCCATAGACGCACGAATACATCGGAGGTGACCTCTTCCGCCGCCGTGGGTGATCCCAGCAGCTTCAGGCAGAAACCGTAGACTTTTGCATGATCCTGGTCGTAAATCCACCTAAAACTGCTCAGGTCACCGTCCCGCAATCGTGCGAGATGTGCTTCCTGGCTATTCGTTTTCACGATTTTTTGTTTCCTGTAGGTGCAAGTAAGTTAATTTTTTTGAGAAAACTAGCCGCTTTGTAAACAAACCGGATTCGGAATTTGGAACACTAATTACAAGTTCCAAAGTTAGAACAATGTTGAGCGCAAGGGAGGAGGAGTTGCTGAAAAAACTGCCTTCGGGGCAATGCACCGAAGAAGAGTTGGATGAAGTATTCCAATTCGTGTCCCGGTTACCTGAGGTACAGGCCCGCCGTGCGCTCAAGTTCCTGTGGGAGTATAGTGCCTATCGGCAGCGTATGTCACCGACCGCCTACGACAACATTCTGGCCCGGATCGCTACCGATGCACCGGCTATTAGAACACCCACCCGGAAACGTAGCGCAACGTTCGGACCCTGGCTAGCCGCCGCGGCCATACTGCTACTCCTGGTTGCCGGCGGCCTCGCCCTCTTTAGTGGAGGCGAAGAGCTTACCACGACCACCACCGGTTTTGCCGAACAGAAGAGCGTTGCCCTTCCCGACGGGTCGATCGTGCGCCTCAATGCCAACAGTAGCTTAAGCTACGCCCCCGACTGGGACGATCGCGAGGACCGGGAGGTGATCCTGCGCGGCGAAGCGTATTTCGAGGTGCTCCCTAACCCGACTACCGGTCAGAAATTCCTCGTAACCACCCCGGATCTGACCGTCGCCGTGCTGGGGACTGTCTTTAATATTAACAGTCGGGAAGAAGAAACGAGCGTGTTTTTGGAAGAAGGAAAGATCGCCTTACAACTGAAGGCGGGTGACCAGACCGAAAAGACCATGGAACCGGGGGAACTCGTGACGT
>JBASAV010000549.1:0-7168 GCA_049650785.1 Lewinella sp.
AACTCGTGCAGCATACCCTGCTTCTTGATCTTGATGGTGAATTCACCTTCCTCGTCGTGAGTTTCCAGATCGCGGGGCAGCTTATAGTCACGTTCCGTAAACGGCGAATGCTCAAGCAGTTGCCCAAAGTGGTTACGGTATCGCTTAGGGGTATAGATCGGATCGGTAGACTCGGTGTACAGTATCCGGTTGTCGGCCGTATCGAAATCGATTTGGTAGATCACACCGCGGGGGATGATCAGGTAATCGCCGTACTCGAAGGGGATATTACCGAGAAAGGTGCGGAGGGTGCCCGTGCCCCGGTGGATGAAGAGTAGTTCGTCGGCATCGGCATTTTTGTAGAAGTAATCCCGGAGGCTTTTACGGGGGGCCGCTACGCCGACCTGCACGCTACTGTTGATCAGCAGCGGCTTGCGGGCATCCAGAAAATCGTCGGCCGGAGCTACGTCAAAGCCGATCAGCTTGCGGGCGGTGATGGTCTTTTCCTCGGCGATCTTCGGACTCAGGTCCACTTTGCCCTTAATCTCCTTCACCTGCGTGGGCCGCCCTACGTGATACATCAGCGAAGACGTGCCATCGAAGCCGATGGTGCCGAATAACTGCTCGAAGTACAGGCTGCCGTCTTCCTTACGAAATTGGGTGTGCCGTTTGGGGGGCAACTTCCCCAGGTGATGGTAAATGGGCATGATGATTGACTTTGTTGTTAGGACAACGTTATTCGGACTAATGTTGTGTACGGGCCTCGTCTACACGCTTTGATGGAGTGTGGTTTCTATCTTGTGGCCATGCCCGAATTTACTACGCTTCAGCTTACCGTCCAGGACCGTATTGCCACCCTCACGATGGACAATGGCAAGGTTAACGCCATCAATACCGCCCTCGCCAAAGATTTGCGCGCCGCCTTCCTCGAAGTGGAAGGCAACGACACGATCGACGGGGTCGTACTCGCGGGACGCCCCCACTGCTTCAGCGCCGGCCTGGACGTCCGGATGCTGGCCACCAGTGATCGGGACGGGCTGACCGAATTCTTCGCCGCTTACCTCACCGCCCTGCGGACCATGGTACGCCTGGACAAACCGCTGGTGGCCGCCATGACCGGCTTTGCTCCGGCGGGCGGCACCATCCTGGCGCTCACCGCCGACTACCGCATCATGGCCCGGGGCGATAAGCATACGGTAGGAATGAACGAGTTCAACATGAGTCTGCAGATCCCGAAAATGATGGCCGATATCTACGCCTATTATCTGGGCGAAGCGCGGGCCTGGGCGGATATCCAGGCGGCACGGATGTACGACAGCGAAGCGGCGGTCGGCCACGGCCTGGTAAACGAATCCCTCCCCGAGGAAGAAGTACTTCCGCGAGCGCAGGCCTACTGCCGTAAACTCGCGCAGGTCCACCCACCGGTATTCAAACGCACCAAACGCTACCTGCGTCGGGGACTGCTCGCCGCGGTCGATCACAACGTGGAAGGCATGGTGGAGGTGATCGCGGAGGACTTCAACGACCCCGTCTTCAAACAGATGATGGAACTTTTCGTCAGTAAGCTTCGGTAGCCGGCACCCCTCACACGTTGGTGGTGGCAAACAGCCGGCGAAGGCGATATTTGCCGCTCACGTGAGTGGCCGCCAGGAGCAGGCCGCCCATAATGGCCAGGTTTTTCATGAAGAAAAGACTCTGCAACCGGAACTCTTCCGTCCCTTCCGTGACGTCCCAAAAATCGTGGACAATGAAGGTAAGCGGCACCCAGTATACCAACAGAAGTATGGCTCCCAGTCGCATCCGATAGCCCAGCAGGATCATCAGTCCCCCTAAGAGTAGCAGGATGATGGCCCCGTAGAGCAGGAAGTCCTGGTTCCACGTCAGCTCGTAGATCGTCATGGCCCGACGGTTGAGCTGCTCGAAGGCAAAGTAGTCGTAGGCCTCAAAGAAGAAGATGAACGATAGCAGTATCCGGCCGATGAGATCGAAAATGTCTTGCATTTCGGCTAAGGTACGTTTGGCCGGGGGGATAAGTTGGGCGGCGGAGCGCAGGAAGCAGGCTAATCCGCAAACCGAAAGCTTACGTCCGCTATATCGGTCAGTACCGCGACCCGGAGGTCTCTATTCGATCAACTTTATCGTCCGCCAAAGCCTTTTTACACCGGCGGCGGGTAGCCGTCACCATTACGATCCTTATGCGTTTAGTATCCCGTCTCAAAGCAATGTTCGCCCTGTTCGGTCTCGGTCTCACCGCGGCCGTCGGTGCCCAGGGAACAACCCCGGCCACGCTGGATGAATCTGAAGCCGCCTTTCTAATTCCCACTACGGAAGACACCAGCCTGCTGTGGCAGGTATCCGGCAATGACCTAGGAACACCAAGCTTCATTTTCGGCACCATTCACCTCATCCCGGCCGAAGATTACTTTCTTCAGAGCCACGTCGTGCGGGCCATGAATGATGTCGACGAGGTCCTCTTCGAAGTCGACCCCCGGGAGATGACCAATCCGGCCAACATGATGGGCATGATGAATAAGATCAACATGCGCAACGACACCTCCCTGAGTGACCTGCTGTCCGAAGCCCGCTACGATAGTGTTCGTACCTACTTCAACGATCTGGGCCTGCCCTTCATGTTCTTCGAGCGGATGAAGCCCATGTTCCTTTCCGCTATGGTCGGCCAGGATATGGGTGCCGGCAACCCCTTCGGCGGTATGGGCGGCGATGGTGCCGAGGGCGGTGGAACCAAGAGCTACGAAATGGAGCTGGTCAAGATTGCCGAAGCCGGCAACAAAGAGATCAGCGGCCTGGAAACCATGGACTTCCAGCTGGGTCTCTTCGACAGTATCCCCTACTCCGTCCAGGCCGAGATGCTTTACCAGGCCGTAGATAATGACCTCCACGCGAAAATGGACGAGGGCGACAGCCAGTTCGAGCAGATGGTGGCCATGTACAAGCGGAAGTCGGTGGCGGAAATGTCGGCCCTGATCACCAGCGAAAGCGAAGGATTTGGAGACTTTGAGGAGATGCTCGTTATCCGCCGCAACGAAAACTGGGTGCCCAATATCGTTGAACGCCTGACTGACACCCCCAGCATGTACGCCGTCGGTGCCGGCCACCTGGGCGGCGAGCACGGCGTCATTGCCCTGCTACGCGCGGAAGGCTACACCGTGGAGCCGGTTTATGAGTAGTTTTGGCCCATGGTCGTACTCAAAATCGGGGGTAACGTACTGAATAACCCCGCTACGCTGCACGAAGCACTGGATTACTTTGCCGCACAGGTGGAGCCGGCCGTACTGGTACACGGAGGTGGGCGGCGCGCCGACGAGGTACTGCGCTCCATGAATCAGGAGCCCCGGATGGTCCAAGGACGGCGCATCACCGATCATGCCACGCTGGATGTGGTGACCATGGTATACGCCGGCTCGATCAATAAGCATATTGTCGGGCAATTACAGGCACGGGGAACGAATGCCATTGGCCTGAGCGGCGCGGATGGCAATGCTGTTTTGGCGACCAAGCGACCCGTCGGGGAAATCGATTATGGTTTTGCAGGTGACGTCCTGGCCGTCAACGCTCCCTTACTCGATGCGCTGTTGCGCCTAGGATTGCGTCCGGTTCTCTGTCCGATAACGCACGATCGTCACGGCCAGCTACTGAACACGAATGCCGATACGATCGCCAATGAGGCAGCGCGTGCTCTGGCGGCCGCCGGGCACACCGTGCGTCTCGATTACTGCTTGGAATTACCGGGGGTCATGCGGCACATCGATGATCCCACCTCGGTCATCGACCGGATTGGACCTAAACGCTACGCTGAGTTTCGGGAAAGCGGGGTGATCTCTGGGGGAATGATTCCAAAGTTGGACAATGCTTTCGCGGCCATTTCCGCGGGGGTTGACAGTGTAATCATCGGAAACATCGCCGCGTTGCGGGCCGGAAAAGGGACCCGCCTACAGGCCGATTAATTAGACGGGGGACTCGGAACTGATCTTATGCAGGCGTTGCACGCAGTCCGTCAGCGCATCGCGCCAGTGCCGCGGAGTCCCGACCACCTCTGCGATCTTATGCGTATCCAGCACGCTATAGTAGGGCCGGGCGGCGGGAGTTGGATACTGGCTGGTGGGGATGGGCTTCACGCGGCAATCCACGCCGGCGATTTCGTGGATGGCTTTTGCCAGGTCGTACCAGGAACAAACCCCGCTGTTACTGTAATTGTATATACCGGGTTCCGCCCCGGAAGTAGCCAGATGAATGGCGGCGGCGGCAAGGTCGGCGGCGTAAGTCGGTGAACCAATCTGATCACAGACCACGCTGAGTTCGTCGCGCTCTTTACCGAGCCGGATCATCGTCCGCACGAAGTTTTGACCGTACTCAGCGAAGACCCAGCTAGTGCGCAGGATATAGGCCCCCGGATGACAGCTGAGGACCTCCTTCTCTCCCTGCAGCTTCGTCCGGGCGTAGACGCTGGCACCTTCCGTTTCGTCGGATTCGGCCAGCGGACGGTTGTACCCATCGGCGTAGACGTAATCGGTACTGAAGTGGACGAAGTCAATGCCGGCATCCCGGCACGCCAGTGCCAGCCTACGGCTACCTTCCACATTGACGAGTCGCGCTTTATCGGCATCCGATTCGGCCCGGTCGACCGCGGTATACGCGGCGGCATTAAAGCAAATGTCCGGGCGGGCCTCGGCGAGCGCCGCCTCAATATCTTCCACCTTGGTGATGTCGAGCGAGGAGCGGTTGTAGGCGAAAATACGCCAGTCGTGCGGGGCCGATTTCGCGGCTCCGATTAACTTCTGGCCCAGCTGCCCGCCCCCTCCGGTGATCATTACTCTCTTCATTGCCGCAAAGGTAATAGTTTGCTCCAGGACGAGCACCCAATCGATTGCCGCCCCTTTGCCTACTTTTGCTGAAAATAACAGCGCCATGCGCATAGTAGGCCGGCTGCCCGACCCCCGGATGCAGATCACCATATTTGAGAACGATGGCCGCTTTCCGGTGCAGTTTGAACTGGGAGGCCTGACCCAGATTTACCGCTTCCGCAAGGGAGCGAATCTTTCCAACATCGGCCACCTGCGGGAATACGTAGACGATCGTTTTCGGGACGCGGTTTACCGGCAATTCACCGTTATGCATGGCATTCACGCGGACGTGGTACAACATATCAACCCTCCGGAGGATCCACTAGATGACCTTCCCGAGATCATTTAACCCTTAACCCTCATTATGCAAATCACCGCCGCTGCCCTGGCCAAACTGGTCGACGCCACCGTAGAAGGGGACCCCGAAGTGATCATCACCGGGCCGGCCCGCATCGAAGAGGCCAGCGACGGCCAGATCACTTTCCTCGCTAATCCCGCCTACGAACATTACCTGTACGATACGAAAGCTACCGCCGTTCTCGTGAGCCGCGACTTTCAGCCACGGTCGCGCGTAACCCCTACCCTTTTGCGGGTAGACAACGTGTACGAAACCGTATCGGGGCTCCTGCAAGTGTACCAGCAGGATGAGGCCGCGAAAACGGTTCGCCAGGTCAGCCAGCACGCGGTGGTAGATCAAACGGCCAAATTGGGCGACCGGGTGCGGATAGGCAAGTTTACCGTCGTGAGCGAGCAGGCCTCGATCGGCGCGGGTACGGTCGTACTGGATCAGGTGTTTATCGGGCCCAACGTGCGCATTGGTGAAAATTGCACGATCTACCCCGGTGTCCGAATCTTGCGTGATTGCGTGATCGGTAGCGATTGTATCCTGCACGCCAACGTGGTGATCGGGGGTGACGGGTTCGGCTTCCTGCCCGACAATGAAGGTAATTACCAGAAAATCCCCCAGGTGGGCAATGTCATCCTGGAAGACGCGGTGGAGATCGGATCCAATACGGCCATCGATCGGGCAACGATGGGCTCGACCATCATCCGCCGTGGCGTCAAACTCGACAACCTGATCCAGATCGGCCACAACGTGGAGATCGGCGCCAACACCGTGATTGCCGCCCAGACCGGAGTAGCGGGTTCCACGAAGATCGGAGCCAATTGCCGTATCGGCGGACAGGTTGGATTTGCCGGTCACCTGACCATTGCCGACGGAACGAAGATCCAGGCACAGTCCGGCATCGCCAAGCACATTAAAGAGTCCGGGCAAGAATTGGCCGGAGCGCCGGCCTTCGGCTACCGGGACTGGATCAAGAGTACCATCCTCTACGGCCGCTTACCCGAACTGTATAAGCGAATCACCCGCCTCGAAAAACACCTGAAGGAATGAAAATCTATACCCGTACGGGCGATGCCGGTAAGACCGGCCTATTTAGCGGACGCCGGGTCAGCAAAGCCGATCTACGCGTGGAAGCCTACGGTACCGTCGACGAACTGAATGCTTGTCTCGGCCTCCTGCGGGACCACGTAGGCGAGCAGAACGGTGGAGCAGGTGAACTGCGGCGGCAGCTTCTCGATCAGCAACGGCACCTTTTCGCGCTGGGCGCGATGCTGGCTGACGACCGACCCGAAAGTACCTACGGCGTACCCTCTGAGGCGGCTACGGACCTGGAGCATTACATGGACAAAATGGATGAAGTACTGCCCAAAATGACCCACTTCATCTTACCCGGCGGCTCGCCCGCCATTAGTTTCGCTCATCTGGCCCGTACGGTCTGCCGGCGCGCAGAGCGGCGGATCGTCGCTATGGAAGAATCGGATGCCGCGGCTATCGTCTACGTCAACCGGCTGAGCGATTACCTCTTTGTCGTATCCCGGTACCTGGGCAAGCTGGAAGGCACGGAGGAGATACAGTGGTTGCCGGACCAATAAGAAAGGGAGGCGGATCCACGATCCACCTCCCTCCGTGAGCTCCGAGGAGCCCGGTTTGAGTAAATATGCTTCTGATAGGGATGTTTTAGTGGGCGGGAGTACCGATTCCAGTAATGAGGCGGTAGGCGGTATAGAGAATCAGGGCAAGGGTAGCCAGGATCAGCATACATATCAATGCCAGGGCGAAGAAGTCCATAGGATAAGAATTTTAGTGCTAGTGTAAAAATCAGTATAATATACGAATTTTTCAGGATTTCGCATAATAATTTTTACAAGAATACGATGCACCTAGTTTTATACCGTTTGGACAACCCGGTATTTCGTTGTGGGCCCACGGGAATATCACCGTTTTACCACCTGGCAGCGTTCACTTCCCGACTGTAAAAGGT
>JBASAV010000550.1:0-5991 GCA_049650785.1 Lewinella sp.
CTAACGACGAGGTCGCTAAACTGCGTGAGCTACACCACAAGAGCTTCCGGGCCGGGGTTATCTCCACCGTATTTCCCGCCGACGGTCAGGCCGGCCGGTTACAGGCGGCGGTCGAGCATATCCGTGCCCAGGCGCAATCCATGGTGCAGAGTGGATATAACATTCTCGTGTTGAGCGACCGGGATGCGAACAGCCACAGCGCACCGGTGCCAAGCCTCCTAGCACTAGGGGCGGTTCACCATCACCTGGTCGAGTTGGGTCTCCGGGCTAAAACCAGTCTGGTGGTGGAAAGCGGGGATATCCGCGAAACCCACCACGTAGCTACGCTGATCGGTTATGGCGCAAGTGCGGTCAATCCGTATATGGCGTACGCTGCGCTAGCTGACCTGCACGCCCGCAATGTCTTTGAGGCCGAGGACTACGAGGTGAAAGACGTGATCAAAATTTACCGGAAGGCCATCGGTAAGGGTCTGCTGAAGATCATGTCCAAGATCGGCATCTCAACCTTGCAATCTTACCAGGGGGCACAGATCTTTGAAATTCTGGGACTTAACCGTAAAGTGGTCGATGAATGCTTCCGGGGTTCCATCAGCCGAATCGAGGGCATTGGTTACGATGGACTGGCCAGTGAGGTCCTTGTCCGTCACCGCCTGGCCTACCCGAAGGAATACGTTCCAAACCCCAAGCTGGAAGTCGGCGGGGTATACCAGTGGAAGCGCCGGGGGGAGGCCCATACCTTCAATCCTAAAAGCATTCACTATCTGCAGATCGCGGCCAGGAAGAACGATCAGGATGCCTACTACAAATACCGGGATGCTATCAACGAACAGGCTGAGAAAGCCCTGACGCTGCGCGGCCTGCTCACTTTCCGGAAGGGCGATCCCATTCCCATCGAGGAGGTGGAACCCGCAGAAGAAATTATGAAGCGCTTCGCAACCGGCGCGATGTCCTTTGGCTCGATAAGCTGGGAGGCGCACACTACGCTGGCCATTGCCATGAATCAGATTGGTGCCCGATCCAACTCCGGCGAAGGAGGGGAGGATGAGATTCGGTTCGAACTGGACGACAAGGGCCGCAACATGCGGTCGGCCATTAAGCAGGTCGCCTCCGGACGCTTTGGAGTCACCAGCCATTACTTGGCTAACGCGGATGAATTACAGATCAAAATGGCCCAGGGTGCCAAGCCCGGAGAGGGCGGGCAGCTTCCCGGCCACAAAGTCGACGAATGGATCGGTCGGGTGCGAAAGTCTACTCCCGGGGTTGGTTTGATTTCCCCTCCGCCGCACCACGATATCTATAGTATCGAAGATTTGGCGCAGCTGATTTTCGATCTCAAGAATGCCAACCGCCGCGCGCGTATCAATGTCAAACTGGTCTCGAAAGCCGGGGTTGGTATCATCGCTTCCGGTGTAGCCAAAGCCCACGCCGATGCCATTCTGATTTCCGGTCATGACGGCGGCACCGGTGCCAGTCCCCTGAGCTCTATCCGCCACGCGGGTCTTCCCTGGGAGTTGGGCCTCGCCGAAAGTCACCAGACGCTGGTGCGCAATAAGCTGCGCGATCGCGTGACCCTTCAGACGGACGGGCAAATTCGTACGGGACGCGACCTCGTCGTCGCCACACTGCTCGGTGCGGAAGAGTACGGAGTGGCTACCGCCGCCCTGGTGGTGGAAGGGTGTATTATGATGCGTAAGTGTCATGTCAACACCTGCCCGGTGGGTATCGCTACCCAGAATCCGGAGCTGCGCAAGCGGTTCACGGGCGATCCGGAGCACGTCATCAATTTCTTCCGCTTCCTCGCCGAAGACATGCGTAGTATCATGGCCGAACTCGGTTTCCGCACGATCAATGAGATGGTCGGCCGCGTAGAGCACCTGAAGATGAACAGCGAGGTCGAGCACTGGAAGTACCGCAGTCTTGATCTCAGCCCCATCCTTTATAAGGAGGTTGCCGATGATACGGTGGGCCTCTACAAGCGGGTGGAGCAGGATCACGGAATTGACGATGTCCTGGATCGTCGCCTCATCACGGCTGCCAAGATTGCCCTTGAGGAAATGGAGCCGGTCACCGGTACTTTTGATATTAAGAATACGGACCGCAGCGTAGGGGCGATGCTATCCAACGAGGTCAGCCGCCGTTTCCACGCGGAGGGACTACCTGACGGCGCCATTAAATTCCGTTTCCGCGGTTCGGCGGGACAGAGCTTTGGTGCCTTCACGGCGAAGGGGGTAGAATTCCTGCTTGAGGGCGAGGCTAACGATTACTTCGGCAAGGGTCTTTCCGGAGCGCGTCTCATCGTCGTACCTGACCGTGTCTCCACCTTCGACCCGCACGAGAATATTATCATCGGAAACGTTGCCTTCTACGGCGCGACCTCCGGGGAAGCCTACATCAAGGGTATGGCCGGTGAGCGCTTCGCCGTCCGGAACTCCGGCATGAAGGCTGTAGTAGAAGGACTGGGCGACCACGGCTGTGAATACATGACCGGCGGCGTGGTAGTCGTCCTCGGGAAAACCGGCAAAAACTTCGGAGCGGGAATGTCGGGCGGCATGGCCTACGTGTACGACCCGGACAAGACCTTCCAGAAGAGTCTTAATACGGAGATGGTAGACCGGGAAGTACTCAACGACTTTGATCGTAATCTACTGAAGCAAATGGTGCGCAATCACTTCGCCTACACCAGTTCGAAGCGTGCACTGGATATGCTGAATAATTGGGAAGCGGAGGAAGCCAAGTTCAGTAAAGTGATGCCGCGCGACTACAAGGCCGTCCTCGAGAGGAAGGGCGAACAGCCGGACGTAACTGTCAAAGTAGCCACGGTAAGCTAGGTAGGGATATTATTTATTGACCGATAAACACAAATAAAATGGCAGATCCAACCGGATTCCTGAAGCATACCCGCGAACTACCCGAAAAGCGCGACGTTGCCGTCCGCAAAACAGACTGGCAGGAACTATACGTACCCATGTCGGAGGAGAAGACCGTCACCCAGGCCAGCCGGTGCATGGATTGTGGCGTACCCTTTTGTCATAGCGGCTGTCCCTTGGGCAACATCATTCCCGAGTTTAACGATGCCGTCTACGAAGAAGACTGGCGGGAAGCCTTTGAGATCCTGAGCTCCACGAATAATTTTCCGGAATTTACGGGACGTATCTGTCCCGCACCCTGTGAGTCTGCGTGTGTACTCGGGATCAACCAACCGCCGGTAGCCATCGAGCACATCGAGAAGAGCATCGCCGAGGAGGCCTTTGAGCGTGGCTACGCCCGACCAAACCCGCCTTCGAGCCGTACGGGGAAGGCCGTAGCCGTAGTCGGGTCAGGACCATCCGGTCTGGCAGCCGCCGCTCAGCTCAATAAAGCGGGCCATACGGTGACCGTTTACGAGCGCAATTCCCGCATCGGCGGACTGCTGCGTTACGGTATACCCGATTTCAAAATGGAGAAGTGGGTCATCGATCGCCGTATCGAGCTGATGGAAGCCGAGGGCATCAAATTCCGCACAAATGCCAACGTCGGTGAAAACGTCGACGCCAAGCAACTGGTACGGGAGCACGATGCTGTGGTCCTGGCCGGTGGCTCGACCATTCCGCGGGATATTCCCAGCCAGGGCCGGGAGGCGCAGGGCGTGCACTTCGCCATGGAGTTTCTCGAACAGAACAACAAGCGTGTAGCGGGTGATGATCTCAGCGACACCTTCGAAATTCACGCCCGTGACCGCGACGTTGTCGTCATAGGCGGTGGCGATACCGGCGCTGACTGTGTAGGGACCAGTAACCGGCACGGTGCCCGCTCCGTCACACAAATCGAGATCATGCCGATGCCCCCTTCGGACCGAACCCCGGATAGTTGGCCCAATTGGCCGATGATCCTTCGTACCTCCACCAGCCACGAGGAGGGTTGCGAGCGGGAGTGGGCCGTACTCACGGAAGAGTTTCTGAAGGACGACGAAGGACACCTCAGTGCCATTCGTACGGTTAACATCCGGTGGGGTAAGGATCAGACCGGACGCAATACGTTTGTGAAGATTCCGGGCACCGAGCGCGACTTACCCTGTCAGCTTCTGCTCATTGCTGCCGGGTTTATGCATCCCCAGCATGAAGGGCTGTTGCATAAGCTCGGTGTTGGGCTGGATGCGCGCAAAAATGTTGCCGCTAGCCCGGAGCACAATTACCAGACGTCCGTACCTAAGGTATTTGCCGCCGGCGATATGCGTCGGGGTCAGAGCCTGGTCGTATGGGCCATCGCGGAGGGTCGGGAGTGTGCCCGTTCGGTAGATGCCTTTTTGCGGGGAGGAGAGTCCGTACTGGAGGGACGTGATGAAGGTCGCTTGGAGTTGGATTTCGCTTAAACCGGAAAGTTTCGCACCTGCGCGCCGCCGCCCCCGTTGCATAGGAAAATACCTATATGAACTACCGCAAACTGGGAAAAACTAACTTCGACGTCAGTGAAATTAGCTTAGGCACCTGGCAAGTTGGCGGCAAATGGGGCGATCCTTTTGACGACAAAACAGCCGAACGAATTTTGAATGAGGCCATCGACCGTGGCGTCAATTTTATTGATACGGCCGATGTCTATTCAGAGGGACAAAGCGAGAAGGCGGTCGGTAAAGTTGTTCGCGAGCGATCGGAGTACATTTATGTGGCTACGAAATGCGGTCGCCAGATTAATCCGCACACCAACGAAAATTACACCGTAGAGGCACTGCGGGGCTACGTGGAAGAAAGCCTGCGTCGGATGAAAATCGAGCGTATCGACCTCATCCAACTGCACTCCATTCCTAACGACGTGTACTATCGGCCCGAGATCTTCGGTCTTTTTGAACTCCTAAAGGAAGAAGGGAAGATCCAGCATCTCGGGGTAAGCGTCGAAAAAGTGGAGGAGGCAATCAAAGCGATGGAATACTCGAATGTCGCCAGCGTACAGATCATTTTCAACGTTTTCCGTCAACGACCCACCGAGCTATTTTTTGATTTGGTGAAGAAGCACGATGTGGGTGTGATCGCGCGGGTACCCCTGGCCAGCGGTTTGCTCACTGGTAAGTTCTCCAAGGACACCACTTTTGGGGAAGAAGATCACCGGAACTTTAATCGTAATGGCGAGGCCTTCGATAAAGGAGAGACATTCAGCGGCATAGACTACGAAGAGGGGCTGCGCGCCGTAGAGGAGCTAAAGGCGATTTTCCCGGGTGAAGAGAACCTGGCTCCCGTAGCGCTGCAGTGGATACTGAGTTTCCCGGAGGTCAGCTGTGTCATCCCCGGAGCTTCGAAGCTTGACCACCTTCAATCAAATTTATCGGTCACTGATCGTAAACCACTTGAAAAGAGTAAGGTGGAGGCTATGAATAAGATATATGAAGAGCGCATAAAACCCAGCGTTCATCAACTTTGGTAGCGCTTCAAATACGTTGTGCTCCCTTATCTCTTTCTTTCTCACTGCGTTTCACCCGGGTTAAATAACCTGTCCGGTGTATTGCTGCCGGCGATGTCGGGGTTTAGATTCTTTTGGTCCAGTCGATTCAATTCAGCCAATCTGGTTGTGAAATCGGCCGCGGCCCAAGGACCCTAAACAAGCAGACATGGTCGGTAAGAAGCTAAAGCAGTTTGGTAGCTCGAAGGGCTGGTACCTGGGAGCAAACTCCGTTTTCGGAATAGAGGGCGGTTACCTGGTAAACGTATTTCAGAGTGCCCGCACGGATAATCCGAGTTCTAAATCCATACGGGTGGAAACGGATCCGATAGTCGGAGAAGCTCAGGAGATGGTGCGTGGAAAGCTCGAAGCCGGCAAGAAAGCGCTCGGTTACGATTCCATAGCGATTCTAGATAGCTCGATTACCGTCACCATCACGGAAACCTGGCGATCTACTACGCCGGAAAAATTACGAGACATCCTCGCCACCGTGCTGGCCTTGTGTAACGAAGCGGGCATACCCTCCCACCTTGCCAGGTATGCAGGTGAAGTTCGACATCCCTACGTTGTCGACGGCGTGGGTAC
>JBASAV010000551.1:0-4387 GCA_049650785.1 Lewinella sp.
GATGTAGACCCCGATGATGAGCGGAAAGGCCGAAGTCCACAGTAAAATAAGCAGGCAGATTGCCAGGGCGGCAAAGATATACACCGTCTCGTTGCCCGCCCACCCGAAGCCGTGCAGCTTGAAGGAAAACATGGGGTGCTCACTCACCAGCAAATAGCTCATCAGGATGATAGAGCCATACAGGATGTAGGGACTCAGGACGTACGGCGCCCAGTTTTCGTCGAGGGCCACAACCATCATCAGTCCAACGGCGTAGACCGTGTGAGCCGGGGTGGCCAGACCGATGAAGGTGCTATGCTGGCGGGTATCCAGGTTGAATTTGGCCAGCCGCAGGGCGCTGAACATGGCAATGAGCAGGGCGGGGGCGGCGTACCATTCCCAGCGAATGGGGGCACTCAGGTCAAGTAGGAAGTTGGCGTCGAGCGCAGGAGAAGGGTCTTCCGGCAACAGCAACAGAACGTAGTAAATACTGGCCGGTACCACCCCGAAGCTCACCATGTCGGCCAGGCTGTCGAGTTCCTTGCCGTGCTCGCTGCTGACGTTGAGGCTGCGCGCCACGAGGCCGTCGGCGAAGTCGAACCAGCCCGCGGCAAACAGAAACCAGAAGGCGGTTACAAATTGCAGATCGAGGATGTTGATAAGCGCCGCGCAACCACAAAAGAGGTTCAGCAGCGTGACGAAGTTGGGTATCCAGGCTTTCACGGCGGGTAAGTTAAACTTTGTTAAGCTAAGGACACTTTACCCACGCTTCGGTGTATGTTATGCGTCTTCTACGTAGTTATAACAGCTACTACCTTTGACACCATGACGCGTTTGTACCTTTTACTTGCCGGTTTGCTGTTGGCTACCGCCCTTCGCGCGCAGCCGGGGAACGATGAGTGTAGTACGGCGATCGAGCTACCCATGATCATGAATTATTGCTCGGGCGCCGGCGTGTATTCCAATGTAGGCGCCACCCCTTCCGAAGATTTTGACGGTTATCCTATCTGTATAGACGATCGCGATCAGATAGCGGACGTTTGGTTCAGTTTTGTCGCCCTGCGAAACTCGGTGGCCATTCGGGTGGTAGGGGACGAGGCCGGGGGAAGCCGGGGAAGCCTGAATGCCGTCCAATACGCCATATATGAGGGGCGTTGTGACTCGCTGGCGGACATTGGATGTCGACAGCCCCTGGATCGCAACGGATTACCGGCGAATGGCGGATCGATCGTGCTCAACGATCTGCAGCGCGGACAACGATATTTCATTTTAGTAGGAGCCCGTAACGGCAACACCGGCACCTTTGAGCTATGCGTGGATCAGTTCGACGCCCCGCCGGACCCCAGTAGTGATTGCGAAACCGCCGTCGTGCTATGCGATACTTCATCCTTTTCGGTTGATTTGCTCCAGGGTAGGGGAAACGTCGCGGACGATCTGCTGAATGAAGGCCTGGAAGAGGGGTGTTCTCCGATCGAGGATAATTCCTCCTGGTACAAATGGACCTGTGATGAGGCCGGAACGCTGATGTTTGACATCAACCCCCTCGGCGCGTCACCGGATGAGGATATTGACTTCGTCGTGTACGAACTTACCAACGGGCTGGAAGATTGCGGCAGCCGGGAGACCATTCGCCAGATGTTCTCCGGTAGCAATACCGGCGACGTGACCAGTAGCCGGCCCTGTTGGGGAGAAACCGGTCTGGGAACCGCCGATACCGAGACCATCGAGAGTTGCGGTTGCCAGTTGGGCAACAACAACTTCCTCGCCGCCCTGGACATGGAAGCTGGAAAATCATACGCGCTCGTCGTCATGAATTTCAGCGGTTCCGGCGACGGATTTTCGATCGACTTCAGCGGCACCGGCACCTTCCTCGGCCCCCGCCCGAACCTCACCTACAGCAGCACCGAGGTGTGCGTGGGCGAGTTCATCACCTTTGAAGACCAATCTACCTCCGTAGACGGTATCGAAGCCTGGGACTGGGACTTCGGTGAAACGGCCACGCCCCGTTTCGCTACCGGTTCGGGGCCGCACGAGGTGACCTTCAGTGAGGCCGGTTCGCCGAACGTGACGCTGGCGATCACGAGTACCCGCAACTGTATCGAGTACATCAGCTCCAACGAAGTGGAGGTGGTATGCTGTGCTAACCAGTTCACGGGTTCGGCCGATGTGCTGCCGGTAAGCTGTCCCGCAGCCGCGGATGGGGCCATCGATTTCACCGCGAGCAGCAGCATTACGGCCGACGCTCTGACTTACGCCTGGAGTAATGGGGCCTCCACGGCCGATATCACCGGACTGGACCAGGGTACGTACACGGTCACGGTGACCGACGGAACGGGCTGTGAGGCCACCTTCGATTATACGGTGGGCGGGCCCGCGGAATTTATCCTCGATACCCTGATCACCCAGCCGACCTGCGGCGGCGGTACCGACGGGGCGTTGGAGTTTACCATCTTATCCGGTGGGGCGGGAGGCTATGAGTACAGTTTCAATGGCGGAGCATTCGGCCCCGATAACCGCCTGGAAAATCTGGCAGTTAGTTCCGTGAACGTCGTGGCCCGGGATGCGAACGGCTGTACGGTAGAGCGGGATATTGAAGTAGATGAATTACAACTGGCCCTGGTCACGGGGTCGGCTGTCTTCACGGAGCCGACCTGTAACGGAGACAGCAACGCGCAGATCGAGATCGAGATCGCTAATGGGTTACCCGCCTACCGGTACGATTTCGGTAGTGGATATCAGCCACAGCGGACCCAGGCAGGGTATACGGCCGGCACCTACTCCGTCACCGCCATCGATGCCAATGGCTGTACGGGCGATTTTGAGATCACGGTGACCGAGCCGCCCGTTTTGGTGGCGGACCTGCAATCGGATAGCAGTAGCTGCTTCGGCGCTAATGACGGCTACGTGTCGGTTTCCCCGGCGGGTGGGCGGCCTGATTACGCCATCAGCTGGTCAAACGGCAGCGTTGCCGATAGCCTGGCAAATCTCGGCCCGGGGGACTACACCGTAAGCATCACGGATCAGAACGGCTGTATCACTACCGACAGCGTGACCCTGAACGACCCCGAGGCGATCGTGGCCGCGCTGGATTCGGTCGAAAACCTGCGGTGCTTCGGTCAGCCCAGCGGCGCGGCGGTACTCCGTGCTACCGGCGGGGTGCCGGCCTACACCTTCAGTAGCGACGGGGAAAATTATCAGCCCACGCCCCGCCTGGACAGCCTACTGGCGGGCGACCTGGAACTATACGTTCGTGATCAGAACGGCTGCCAGGATACCGTTACGGTTTCCCTCACCGAGCCGGACGAATTCGTAATTACCACCGCGGAGGAGGTGCAACTTTACCTGGGCGAGGATACGATCCTGCTGGCCCGCAGCAACTACTTCCCCGTCGACTACATTTGGGGGCCGGACAGCGTCGCCTGCCTGACCCCCGACTGCGCCCGCGCGCTGATCATGCCCGTAGCCTCCGGCGATTACTTTGTCAGCGGTACGAACGAGGCCGGCTGCATCGACACCGCCTTCGTAGCCTTTTCCGTCATCCAGGATCTGCCGGTTTACATTCCCAATGTTTTCTCTCCGAACGGGGACGGCAGTAATGACTTCTTCACGGTATTCGGAAACAATGCCATTGCCCGGGTGGAAACGCTGCGCATCTACGACCGGTGGGGCGGACTGTTATTCGAGTCGGCGGAGCCTTTCCCCGCTAACGAACCCAGTATGGGGTGGGACGGTATCCTGGACGGAAAACGGGTCAACAGCGGTGTCTACGTGTACTACGTTGAGGTACGGTACATCAACGGGGCGCTCGAGGGCTACCGGGGGGATGTGACGGTGGTGAACTGACCCCGTCCGACGACGAGCCGGCTACTTACTAAGAATTTCCAAGCTTATGCGTGTTCTGCTGCTTCTGGTTATCGTGACGGTTTTCACCGGTTGCCCGCGTAGCAACCTGGGAGACCGGCTGTTTGACATTAACTACCCGGTGGTGGAGTTTACCATTCCCGCCGGCCTGCCGGGCTTTCAGACCTTCGTGATCGCCCAGCCGCGGATGGAGACCGAGTTCCAGGATCGGCTGGACGATAGTGGATTCACCGCCGAGGATGTCGACCAGGTAGGTGGCCTGCGTGCGCGGATCGTGAGTCTGTCCGGGGAAGATTTTCGGGAGATCGAACGCGCCGAACTGCGGATTTGCTCCGTCGACGAAACGGACTGCACCTTTATCGACCTGCTGTTCAGCGTCGATGACCTGGGGGGGCGCCGGCAGCAGGTGATCGACCTGAATCCGGGGCAGAAGAACTTCCGCAACGTGTTTTTGGGAGCAGAGGAAGTCCGGATGGAGTTGGTACTGACCCCGTTCAATGTGACCTCGCAAAATGTCCAGGCACGGCTGGAGTGGACGGTGGGGGCG
>JBASAV010000552.1:0-6302 GCA_049650785.1 Lewinella sp.
GTTTTGCCGAATCGTCTTTCTCTTTGCTGAACATCTACGATGGCGGCGTAGAGGTCCGGCTAGCGAAACTCGGGCCAGAAAACGGGGCTGAAGTAAAATTCAGCGTAGGCGGCTTGCCAGAGGAAGAAGTTACTCAGGCGGTGTTCTCCGCTGGTGCGGATGATCAGTTCCGGATCCGGGTAGGCGTGGGTGCTCAGCCGGGTGCTGAGGGTGCCCTCGTCTACGGCATCCGGGTCGAGTCGACCGGCACGGACTTCCGTTGCCAGTTGGCGGGCGGCGCGTGCTAGATCCCACTTTCCACTGTAGTTAAGGGCTAAAATGAGGGTCATGCCGTCGCCGGTTGCGGTTTGCTCGATACCGAATTGCAGGGCTTGCTGGGTGGCCTCCGGCAGACCGGCGGTATCGCCGATGGTTGCCAGGCGGATGCCGTTATCGAGCATCATTTCCATTTCGTTGCCGATCGTATCGACCAGCAGTTGCATCAAAGCGCCTACTTCCATTTCCGGACGGCTCCAGTTTTCGGTACTGAAGGCGTAAAGAGTGAGGTAACCGACGCCCAGTTCGGCGCAGGATTCGACGGTGGCCCGAACGGCCTCGACGGCACTGTGGTGACCGAAGACGCGGGGCTTACCCTTGCCTTTGGCCCAGCGGCCGTTGCCGTCCATGATGACGCCCACGTGATGGGGTAGGCGATCTTTATCGATACGTTCCTTGAGCTCCTGCATAGTAACGGACGCGCGAAGGTACGGCTTTTAGTACGGTAGTGGGTAGTGGCTGGCGTTGCCGTTTGTTAGTCTTTTAGTGGCTGGCGTTGCCGTCCGTTAGTCTCTTCGTGGCTGTATGCTTATTGGCCGGTTTCTCCTATTCTTCGGGGGAATAGGGTTGAAGTTGGTGGACTAAGGGGCCGTACACCGGGTTGTAGTGAAATATTTGGGGTCTGAAAGGGTGCGAGCACGCTGTTAGATTGCCAGGTGTCGGAAGGGTTTTGTCCTGCGCTCCGCCGACGAAAATTAGTTAAAAGAGAGTGCGGCAGCGAAAATTCACTAAATTGCAGCACGAATCCGTAGATATTACGGTTTTGCTACTTTCGATTGTGCAGCGAGGCTATCGCGCTAACCTTATATATGCGGCTCACCACCTTTCTTACCGTCGCCTGCCTGACTGTTTTTGGCAGCTTGTCGGCTCAAACTAATCTGCAGGGGGAAATCCTGGATGCGAATAATGGGGATCCGCTCATCGGGGCCAGTGTACTGGTGAAGGGAACCACCACCGGTACGGTGACGGATATCGACGGAAACTGGGATTTATCGGTGAGTGGCCTGCCCATTATTCTACAGTTTTCCTACCTGGGCTATGCGCCGACGGAAGTGGAGGTCACTGATGTGGACCAGGATTTGAGCATTCGATTGGGCGACGATGCGGTAACCACGGAAGTGGTAGAGGTGCGCGGACGTCGGATCAGCGAGAAGCAGCAACAGGCGGCCCTGACGGTGGAGACATTGGACGCGATCGCGATCAAGGAGACGCCAGCCGCCAACTTTTACGATGGGCTGGGTAGTCTGAAGGATGTCGACCTGACGGCAGCAAGCCTGGGTTTTAAAATCATCAATACGAGGGGATTCAACAGCACGAACCCGGTGCGATCTTTGCAAATTATTGATGGCGTAGATAATCAGAGCCCCGGGCTAAACTTTTCGCTGGGTAATTTTCTCGGGGCATCGGAACTGGATGTCAATCGCGTTAATCTGGTCGTGGGCGCCTCCTCGGCCTTTTATGGGCCGAACGCCTTTAACGGTGTGATTGCCATTGAAACAAAGGATCCCTTTCTACAGCAGGGGCTGTCAGCGCAGATCAAAGTGGCCGAACGTAACCTGATCGAGGGGGGCGTCCGGTGGGCGCAGGCGCTGACCAACTCGGAGGGTCAGGAATGGATGGCTTACAAAATCAATCTATTTGGATTCCGTGCGGACGACTGGGTAGCGGATAATTACGATCCTGTCTTCGATACTGACCTAACTCGCGATAATCCGGGCGGGTACGACGCGGTGAATATCTACGGGGACGAGTTCAATCGATCTTTCAGTTTTCCAACCGTAAACGGTTTGGGTACGATCCGCCGGCCGGGGTATAGAGAAATTGACCTGGTGGATTACGACAGCGAAAACCTCAAGGCTGGAGTGGCGGTGCATTTTCGATTGAATCCGGAACGTAGCTTGGAAAGCACAGAGCTATTAATAAGTAGTAATTACAGCACCGGGACAACCGTGTACCAGGGCGATAACCGTTTCAGTCTGAAGGACATCCGGTTTTATCAGCATAAGGTTGAGTTGCGCAACCGCGACAATTTCTTCCTGAGGGGATATGTAACCCACGAAGATGCCGGGAATAGCTACGATCCCTATTATACGGCTCTACGACTTCAGGAAATCCATAAAACGGATGGCCGTTGGCAATCCGACTACCGGAATATTTGGATTCGGGATATCCAGCCGCAAGTGGAAAGTCTGGAAAATTTCCCGCGGTGTACTGGTTGCTCGATCCCGGAACGGAGACAAGCAGAGCGAGACTTTTACGCTTCGGAAGAAGTACAAAATTTGCTCCCGGGACTGCACGATCAAGCTCTGGAAATAGTATCTATGGCCACCAGTTTCGGAACCCAGGACCGCCTTGAGCCGGGAACGGAACGCTTTCGGCAAGCTTTCGATAGCATCACCTCTACCTTACTCGGAGAGGGAGGCACGAGGTTTTACGATAAAAGTGCCCTCTATCATCTTCACGGGGAAAAGCTTTTTAAATCGCTGTGGCAACCACAAGAATCCAGGTTTCTTGACGTAACAGTAGGCGGTAATTTTCGGCAGTACATCCCCAATAGCAAGGGAACGATACTCCTCGATACCATGGGCCGCAACATCAACACCTATGAATTTGGCGTCTACGGTGGCGGCACGTTCAACCTGGACAATACGTGGAAGCTAAGCGCCAGTTTACGCGCGGACAAAAATCAAAACTTTGATCTGCTCTTCAGTCCAGCGGCTTCCGTTGTCTACTTACCCGGAGAGAATACAACCTTGCGAGCATCATTCAGCTCGGCCATCCGGAACCCGACGCTCAATGACCAGTATTTATTCTATAACGTTGGGCGAGCCATACTGCTTGGTAATATAGACGGTATACAGAATCTGGTTACGGTAGAGAGTTTCGTGGATGTGATCAATACGCCGGTCCCAGACGTGGGTCAATTCGACTACTTTGATATTGATCCCATCCGTCCGGAGAAGGTGCGCACCTTTGAAGTAGGCGCACGATCTACTATCGGAACTAGTCTATACGTCGATGCGACCTATTACTATAGCCGGTACACCGATTTTATCGGCTACAATATTGGCTTGGATGTCGCGGTATTTCAGGGCAATATTTCCAACCAGCAGGCCTACCGTGTTACGGCGAACGCTACCGATATCGTAACGACTCAAGGGTTTAGTATAGGTTCCAATCTGTACTTCGCAGACTTCTATAGTCTGAACGGCAATTACAGTTGGAACGTCCTGAATACGCAAACGGAAGATCCGATCATCCCCGCATTCAATACGCCGGAACATAAATTCAACATTGGATTGTCCGGCCGAAACATTCCCCTTCAACTATTCGGCGGCGGTCTGCAAGACATAGGCGCCAGCATCAACTACAAATGGACGGACAGCTTTCTATTTGAGGGTAGCCCTCAATTTACCGGACCGATCCAGTCTTATGGCTTACTGGACGCACAATTTAATTTCACCCTGCCCAAACTGAACACCACGCTGAAGTTTGGAGCTAGTAATCTCTTAAACAACGAGGTTTTTCAAGTTTACGGCGGTCCGAGTATCGGGCGGCTGGCCTACGTGTCTGCGACCTACAACCTCGTTAAACGCTAATTCACAATAATTCGCTGATTTTAATTCGATAGTACATGACGAATACTTTTACTCCTATCCTATTGTTGCTGCTACTGGCAACTATAAACTTGCGGGCACAGGATAACCGCTTTGTAGATCCGATCTACGATGTCAGTTCGCCTACATTGGACACCTTTGGCGCCAACATAGACGTGTACGAACTCAGCCGAGCCGCCGCTAGCGATCCGAATGCGACGCCCCTGCGATCGCTGGAGATGGACGTGTATGAGCCGATTGGTGACGAGGACGAGATGTTGCGGCCCGTAGTAGTGGTGTTTCCTACCGGAAACTTTCTACCTCAGTTCGTGAACCAAGGCATTTATGGAACGCGGCAGGATTCTGCGGTTGTAGAAATACTTTCTCAGCTTACCGCACGCGGTTATGTGGGTATCGCAGCTGATTACCGCGTCGGTTGGAACCCGCGCAGTGACGATATCGACGTTCGTACCAGTACCCTTCTACAGGCCGCTTACCGGGGTGGTCAAGATGCGCACATGCTGGCCCGGTACCTACGGAAAACGGTGGTTGAAGAGGAAAATCCCTACCGCATCGATACCAGCCGAATTGTGTTTTGGGGACTGGGCACGGGTGGCTACGTCACCATGACCCATGCCTTTCTGGATCGAATAGACGAAGTACTTGAAGATGAACGCTTCTACGATGTGAATGACGTACCGTTTGTGAGCCTCGAAGTGAGTTCCGATCCACAGGGACTGACGCCAGCGGAGTTTCAGGAAGGCGTACCCTCCAACGTGCCCAATCACGTGGGATACAGCAGCACGGTCGCTATGTCGATCAATACCAACGGAGCGCTTGGTGATATTGACTGGATCGAAGGGAGCGCCGACGAACCTCTCGTGCTCGGTTTCCATAGTCCGGGCGACATCTTTGCTCCCTTCAGTTACGGTAACGTGGTGGTCCCCACTACGGAGGATATCGTAATTGGTTGCGTGGCCGGCACAGAGCAAATCCTCGAGATCGCTAACGAAGCGGGTATCAACGATGCCCTCGATATGGCGAATGCTACCGAGCTGGACGACATGTTCAGCGATCTATCGGAAGCAGTAAACGTGCTGAACGAATCCTACAAAACGGAAATGCTGATGCTGGATGAAGCTCCGGCCTGCCCCGATCAAAATTTCTCTCCCGATTTTCCGCTCTCTCGCGACAATATGTATCCTCTGCGGGCCGGAAACGGTTTAGGTGCTGGGTATAATTACGTCAATGAAGCTGACGTACGGGCGCGTATCCAAGCCTTCAATACCGCCGGAGGCGATTTGGACGCCGACGAAGCACTCGGTGGAGAGACGGGTACCAACCCGAACGTGTTCAACCCCGACGCCGCCAAACTCGCCATCGATACGATGATTGCGTTCTTCGTGCCGCGTGCCTACATGGGATTGAACCTGTCTACCATCGACAGCACCACCGCTGTGAAAGACTTGGTGACTAACGCCGCAGTAGGTCTGGAACTCTTCCCCAACCCGACGACCAATGACTTCACGGTACGTGTAGCCGACAACATCCTGATCCGTCGCATCGATATTTTCGATATGCAAGGACGCCGGGTGGCCGAGCTGCCGGAGATCGACCAGTCGTCCTATACCGTCAACCGGGGCAACCTGGCCAAGGGTGAGTACATCGTGCAACTCCACTTCGATGAAGGGACCACGGCCCGTAAAGTCTTTATTCGATAGGATTGAATAAGGCAAATGAAAAAGACCCCGCCAGCATCCGCCGGTGGGGTCTTTTCTATTTAATCAAATCCTTAGGCGGCGCCAGGAAGATGCCCACCCGAATGAAGGGGCGACTGGTTACGCTCGTTTCCAGATCCAGGTCAATATCGTCGGCGGGGTTGAAGCGGGTCTGCCAGGGGATGAGTACGCCGCCCTGGGCAAAGGCCCACACCCAGGGGGCGAAATTGTGTTCGTACTGCAGCATGGCGCGTACGCCGTTGTTCCGTAGGAAGTACTGCTGCAACTCCTCGAAGCCGCGACCGTCCGTATTAAGCGCGTAGTATTTGCTATCGAAGGTGGCCCCCAGCAAAAAGTTATTCATCAGTCGCTCCCCCACGTTGCGGCGCACGTAGGCCTGACCGGGTAGGGCAGTTTGGATGCCCCAATGGTCATTAAAGGTGCGGTTGTAGACGAAGAACGGCAGGGCGATCTGGCGGGCTTTGTTGTTGCTATAGGTGACGCCAACGGCCCACTCCTCGTCTAGGCTTACTTTCTTGCCATAGATCAGGGCGGCACTGTAAGTGCGGTAAAGACTGCCGAAGTCGATGAGCCCCTGGTAGTCACCATTGAGCGACATGCGCACCCGGGTAGACAGGTAGAACCGATCGTCGAAGCTATAGGTGAAGTAGGC
>JBASAV010000553.1:0-2820 GCA_049650785.1 Lewinella sp.
CCCTTCGATGGCCACATCAAATACCCGCTGACCGGGTGCGGTGATTCCGTTGAAGAGTTCGGCGAAGAGCAGCGTGACCTGCACCTCGGTACCGGCGGCTACCGGAAACTCCCACTTCATCTCGGGGTCGTTCTGGCCATCGTAGCGTTCCGTATTGAATACGTCGGCGGGGGCCGAAGCGGGTACGGTGGGGTCGGTCATGATGATGTTGCCAGTGTGGGCTGATCCGGAGGTTCCACTGAATAGTCCTCCGTCGCCCGACATCGCTGCCAAGTAAGGAGAGTTCCCGGCTGTTCCGTAAGCTCCCTGGTCCGCACTCCAGGCCAGGGGAGTCGCGTCCTCAGAAGGAAGTAATCCTCCGCCGACATTGATGCGGTATAGCGTGTTTTCACACGCATCGGGAAGTTCCACGCCGGGCGAAACGTTGACGATTCGAACAGCGTTACCGGTGTTTCCCGCCGCGTCACTGACGCTGTAGTTTACGGCGTAGCTGCCGACCGCATTTGTATTGACACCGGAAGCGTCAACGACAATACTTCCGGTCAGATCGCCGTCGATATTGTCGAATGCCGTAGCTCCGGGATCCGTGAAGGTTTGCCCCACCGTGAGGTTGAGGGGGTTATCACCTTGGAGCGCAATTACGGGCGGGGTATTGTCCTCCCCTCCGGAGATGCCGCAAATCTGAATTCCTTTCAGTGCCGGATTTTCCACGACGTGGATAAACTCTATGTCCAGGGTACCGTCCGTAACCGTAAGGGTTGCGGAACGGGTGAAGGCACCCTTCGCTCCCGCTATGGCGTAGGGATCGATATCGTCGAACGCCGGCAGTACGGTCCCTTCGATGGCTACGTCGAAAACACGTAGCCCGGCCTCATCGACTTGGCCGAAGAGTTCGGCAAAGAGCAGCGTAACCTGCACCTCGGTGCCAGCGGCTACGGGAAATTCCCACTTCATTTCCGGATCACTATCCAGATCGTACCGCTCCGTATTAAACACCGAGGCGGGAGCCGAGGCGGGAACCGTGGGATCCGTCATAACAATGTCGCCGGGGTGGGCTCCTCCACCGTTTCCGTCGTAGGTGCTGCCGCCGGTAGAATTCGCCACCAAATAGGGTGAGTTAGCCGTGCCAGGGAATTGCCCCGTATCGCTGCTCCATGCTACGGGTGTGGAATCATCGGAAGGTACTTCCGATCCTCCCACGTTCACCCGGTACAGAGTGTTCTCGCAGGGTTCGGGTAGCTCCAGGCCGGGCGATACATTGACGATCCGAACGGTATTGGCCGTATTACCCGCCGCGTCGCTTACGCTGTATTGCACGGCATAGGACCCCACGGTAGTAACGTCAACTGCTGAGTCGTCGATCTCGATGCTGGCCGTAAGGTCACCATCTACGTCGTCGGACGCCGTCGCTCCTAATTCCGTGTAAGCTTCGCCGACCGTAAGTTCGAGCGGGTTATCGCCGAGAAGGGTGATGACCGGCGACGTTGCGTCGGAAGCATCGACCGTGAAGGTGACCATATCCTGCACGTGGCTGGTAGGATCATTCGGATCGGTTAAAAATTCCTCGTGGAATTGATTCGCCGCCCGAAGTACGATGGTATTTTCCCCATCCGTAATGCCATCCGCTGAGCTAAGGTCCCAGAAAGTTTGTCCGGTGGCGGATCCCGTAGATATCCGACTGTCGTAGTCTATGTTGTTGAGGTCGGGCGGATTGACGTAGAGGTGGAAGTGTTCTGCCAGGTCGTACAGCATGTTGGTAGCCGTCCATTCCACCCGCAGGTTCGTACTCCCCACCGTAGCGCCACTTCCCGGGGAGGTCAGCGTTACATCCGGGCTGGACACCGTGACGATCACCGCGTCGGACCCTGTCAGACCTCCATTATCGGTAACCGAAGCGGTGATGGTCTGGCTTCCGGGCGTAACTAATCGACCGGTAATGCTGGCGCCGGTGCCATTCACCGGGTTCGTAGAAAACTGAATGTCGCTCGAGGTCCACTCTAACTCACCCGCCAGTCCGCTTTCTTCGGCATCGGTAACCGTCCCGCTTAAGGAAATATTCGTCCCCCGCGTTACCGTAGCGCCACTCGTCGGGTTGGTAATAGCAACTACCGGTGTCGTATTGTCAACTACCGAGTTGATCGTAACGAGGGCGGATGTAGTGGTAGCCGAGCCATCGGAGGCGACGGCCGTCAGCGCATACGTTCCGCTAAAGTTTGCAATGGTAAAGGTATAGGGAGCAGTAGCATCGGTGCCCAGGCTCGTTGCGCCGTCGAAGAGCTCTACTTCGGTCACGCCAACGTCGTCACTCGCTTCTACAATTATGGTAACCGTACTTCCCTCAATAAAAGAATCTCCGTCATCAGGTTGTACAATGGCGACCACTGGGGCGGCATCGCCGGCAAATTCGACATCGAAGTAGTCAATATTAAAAAGGAAGCTACTGCCCGCGGACCATTCAAACCGCAGGGTCTGCGGTCCCGCCGGTAATTCCGCGGAGGTAGTAACGGGAACGTAGGCTTGCCAGCCACCGGTTGAAGTGACGTCGATTGACCCCAAAACCGTTTCACTACCGCCGACCTTGAGGTCCATGGTAGCGGTGCCGCTGTTGCTCTTGGCTACTAAGAAGGTAAAATCGTAGGTACCGGCCTGAGGTACATCGATGAAGTACTCGACGAAGTCCCCGACGTGCGTAAAGCCGATGTTGGTGGCGGCCCCGTCATTGACTTCCACTCCGATTCCTAAATCTCCGCTTCCCGGGTTGGGCGGCCCCTGGTTATCAAAGGACTCGGCCTCGATCCGGGTGGCCGCGAAGGGCAAAAG
>JBASAV010000554.1:0-4150 GCA_049650785.1 Lewinella sp.
GCGCTATCTGGGCCGCCTGATCGTCCGCTAGACCTAACCACTCGCAGGACTACAGAAAAGGAACCTCGGAGCGTCTGCAAGACCTCCGAGTGTTCCTTTTTTTGTTTGGGCGGCGGAGCGCAGGAAATAAACCTTACCGCCAGAACATGCCACTCCCGATAACATTGGCCTCTCCCCGCCAGTCGGGCAGCCAGCTGGAGCGAATAACTTCCTCCCTTTCCGTGTCCCGATCCTGAATACCGACGTTGATGCGGAGGTGCTCCCAATCATCCCCCTGGCGTTCGGTGATGTAGCGGAGGGGCATGGCCATTTCCATCTGGTAGCCGTCGGCGGTGGATATGCTTCGGTAGGGTAGCCCGAAATCGTAACGTTCCTGGTAAAAGCTGGCTCCCTCCGGCACCCCATCCGTCTCCGGACTGGCGAGTACGATGACGGAATTTTCGTAGTACCCACTCCCGGTATTGACCACCGTTTCAGAATAGGGGGCGGCGTCAATGATGAAGGCCAAATAATCCTGCTGCCAGGCGACGACGCCCTCCTCTACGACTACGTCGTTGTCCGCTACGCGGGCGGCGAGGTAGAGCGAATCTTCGGTGTAGCGTACCCCCCATTCAACGTGGAGGTCCGGGTTGCCGTCCGCGCCGAAGGTATAGGGCAGGTCGGCCCATTCACCGAGGTCACCGTCTACCGATACGGCACTGCCCGTGGCAAGCTCCCGCCGGGCGTCGGTACCGATGCGGTAGCTTAACGGCAGACTCAGGGTTTGGCCTTCGTAGTCATAGGACCAGGTGAAATCGAGCGGCAAGCTGGCTCCCTCCGGGGCCTCCCCGTTCCTGGGTTGCAGCGTAAGCTCCATCTCCACTACATTATTCGGGGGCACGGTCACCGTATCGTAGGGCAGGTCCGGCAAGTAATCAAAACTGAAGCCGGGATCCAGGCGAACGTGGGCGGGCCGATCGGCGGGGTTGTGGAATTGCAGCTTGACGGTTTCCTCCGCCGCGTCCTGCGGCCGTACGAATCGTACCGGGTTGCTTTCGTAAATCCCGGTGATGAAGTCGTAATCCGAGCGGGTCACCAGGCTGTCCGTATGGATGCCGTCGAGAGCGATGTTGGCTATCACGGGACCGTTGTCGGTCATGGTCACCCACGATACGTGGTCAAATTCGCCCAGCTGTGGGCCCCGTAGCTGACTCCCTCCACCGGTGGTGGCGAGGGTGTAGTAGCGGCCGTTGTTGCGGGTGTAGCGGACATAGTGGTGGACGTGGCCGGCGAATACGGTGTGTTCACGTTGTTGCAGTAGATTTTCTACGTCGGGCCATCGCTCCGGCTCGGGTTGATCCCAAAGCGGCTGATGGAGGAAGACGAAGGTCCACCGGACGTCCGCATTATCCGCCAGGGTTTGTTGGACGTACTCGAACTGTTCGTCGCCGATCATCCCCCGGCCGGCCCCGCGGGTTCCGTCTTCGGAGTTCAGGCAGAGGAATAGCACGTCTTTGTACACGAAATGGTAGTAGGTCGGGCCGAAGCGCTCTTTCCAAATTTCCTCCATTACCGGGTTGGTAAGGTCGTGGTTGCCGGGTACGTAGAAGAAAGGAGCATCCAGTCGATCGATCATCCCGTCGAACTCTTCCCACTGCCGCAGGATCTGTGTTCGGTTTGGGGTATAGCCGTTGATGAAGTCACCGACACTCATCACGAACTGTGGCTGGAGGAGGTTCAGCTTATCTACGGCGGTGGAGAAAACGCCGGGTCGCAGCCCTCCCGTCCGGTCCGTGACGATGGCGAACTGGAACCGATCCGCGGGCGGGGCGATTTCCAGTGATGTCCAGGGGGTGGGACCGTCGGGAATCTCGATCGTCAGCTCCCGGGGAGCCTGGGCCTGACCGGCCAGGGAGAATAGCGTGAAGAAGAGGAAAGCGAAACGCATGTGTGGGTAGTTGATCGGTCCGTAAGCTAGCCCGCCCCGGGGGGTGGAAGCCATTCGCCAGGGTTAATTTTCGGTGAAGTATGGTGGCGGCCTTGCCTTCGTTAAGGCGAAGTACGGACAGACTATCCGGCTACCGGTCCGCCGTTGACCCGTTGAAAACCGCCTATGAACCCCCTTCGGAAGATACGTATCTGCCTGATCCTCGTCATGATCGGCCTCTTCATCGCGGGGGTTACGGCCTTTCCCCTCCTTGCGGAAATTGACTGGCTCAGCCAGCTACTGGTAGCTGGCGGGAGCCTGGATCCCGCCGCGCACACCGGCATCGTGCGTTGGATACTAACGGTACGCGAAGGATTGGATAACACCTACGCCGCCTATCCCTGGATCGCCTACGGTACCGACTGGCTCGCCTTCGGTCACCTGATGATCATGTTGTTCTTTATCCTGCCCTACCGCGAGCCGGTTCGCTATGAAGGGGTATTGTGGATCGGTATCTGGTCGTCGCTACTGGTTTTTCCCCTGGCGTTCATCTGCGGGGCGCTGCGGGGTATTCCCTGGTACTGGCAGCTGATTGACTGCTCGTTCGGCGTAATTTGTATCGTACCGCTTTGGGTGGCCATCCGGCAGGTGAGGAAGCTGAAATAGTCACGGGCGTTTAATACGACGGGAAGAGTGCGGGTTGTTCTCGTGACAGGTAATCGAATTGATCCTCTGTGAGATAGATAAAACCGCTGGCTTGCCCGTTGTCCAGGCAGTAATGAAACTCCCCGGCTACGCCGCTGATTTCCATAGCTTTAGTAATCATTTCCAGGAATCCGGAGCTCAGCCAGTCGCCCTCCATGGGAAGCTCGGTACTGTAGGATTCGGTGCCAACCGCGAAACCGTAGGTCACGAATTCCTTTTCCCAGCTTGCCCCGAATTCGTCCTGGATATCCACCGGATTGAACGCACCCCGCGATGCAGCGGCAAATTCCCGCGTGAGTTCGGCGTAGGGGTTTTCTAAATTCCCCGTTTCCCAATCGAAGTACACGATCGTTTTAGGAAAGCACTGCAGCAAGTCGGTATAGGTCTCGATGGTTGATTCCGCCGCGCATGCCCGTCCCGCGGCAATCTCCGCGGTGCTCAGGTGACGGAAGAGGCCGATGCTATCGTAGGCGGCCAGGGCGGTTGCGGCGGCGGTCGAGGTGAAGAGTCGGTCAAAATCTTCCCGGGATAGTATATCCGCCCTGCCTTCCGCATCCCAGGTCTTGTACTGCTCTTCCGTCAACAGGATCACGCCAAATATAGATGGGTCTGCCAGAGGGTCGTAACGGGGTAATCGGGCGAGGTGGAGACGGTACGGCGTGCCACGGTCGGAAAGGTATTTGTTGAAAACCGTATGGAATTCCGCGGCCAAACTGAGCACCGTATCGCGCTCTTCTCCATCCCTGCGAAAGTTATAGAAGGCCATGTGCCGATATCGCTGCCCTTCCGCGGTGAACGCTAACGAAAGATTGTAGGCCGTCAGATCACCATAGTTATCGTCGGCGCGAGTTTCTAGAACTTCCAAATCGGTGTACTCAAAACCGGGGATAAGCTCCGCAACCTCCGCCAGTAGCCGCGAATATCCCTCTGCCGGATCCAGCGAATAATCCCGCAAATGGAAGATTTTCCCCCTTTTGGTGTAGGGCAGCAGGTCCAAGTCCTCCAGGAGGGGGCTCGGGTATGGTCTGTCGGTAAGATCCTGAAGTTGCTCGCGGGCTATTACGTCCGCCGCTTCCAGCGTGGATAGCCAGCGGGATTCTTGCGCCCGGTTGTTCGTGTATTCATCAAAGTAGCGCGTCCGTTCGGCGGCGTATCTGGCAACGTCTTCCTCTCTTGTTATTATTTGCCGGACGATAAGCTGTTTGACTTCCCGATAGACCGTATCGGTAATTAAGCCTATTTGGTGTAGGTCCTTGGCCGTTTGGCTACGGTGTTTCCCCAGTACGCTACGTTGCGGACTGATGAGTCCATAGGCTCCATTCCCGTAGGGTGTCCGCTGCCGTAAACCATAATTTATTGCTCCGGATCTACGAAGGATACTGTCTTCTAACGGAATATTGTCTTCGATCAGGGCACCATCGAATTTACGCATCGCCTCCTGGTATAGCGTGTCTATCCGAATTATGCCAGCCGCTAAATTCGACGTGTTGCCCATTTCATCCTGCCAACCAACAAGTTTCTTTTGCATAACATATATGC
>JBASAV010000555.1:0-5440 GCA_049650785.1 Lewinella sp.
ACCGGATGCACACCCCGTTACCGGGCTCACCAGAGAGGTAATGCCCACATCCTTCTGAATCTGTGTTTCTATGCGGAAGGGTCCCCGCCGTACCGTCGTATCGGAGGGATCACTACAGATGGTCGAAATGTAAAATTGGTAGATACTCGACGAAGTCAGGCCCGTCACGCGCAGCATCGTATCCTGGGTCGTGATCTCGGTGCCCCCTCCCGAGGCCGGGTCGAAATCGCCGGGACCGTATTCTATGCGGTACGTCGGGTCGCCGGGCGTAGAACGGAAACGGATATCTACGCTGTTGAAGCGGACGCGGTAGACGTCAATAGAAGATAGGGGCGGCGGAGCGCAGGAACGACACCTTACCGTAAAGGAGGTAAGTACAGCATCCGTATCCGGGGCCATTACTTCATATATCAGACTGTCGTTATTATCCAGAATAGTCAAGCCCGCCTCCTCGGGAAAAGCACCGGCTTCGTAATCCAGCGTAATCACTTCCCCGTCGTTTACCGGGATATAAAACACCCGGCTGAACCCATCATCATTCATGGCGTCCAGGGTGTAGGTGGCTGATTCATCACCCGTTCGCACCGTTACCGTTCCGCCGTTCCAACCGTCACCTTCGCTATCGGTCAGCTGCAGTTGGTAGAAGCAGTCCTGCGCGGTCACCGGTACGGTGAACAGGAAAAGGAAAGGCAGTAGATATAATCGCATAGAGCTGGTATTGGGTGCATGACGACACGAAACGTCATCGTGGACGGTCGGAAAAATACCACATAGCCGGCTAAGGTTGTGCCGCCCGGACAACTGAACCATTCTTTTGGGGTAGTGTTAGGCGCACACGCTTCGACTTAGTCACTATAACCCTACATATTAATCCCTTTGGCGGTCTATTCCATCACTGACGTTGAGAAACTTACGGGCATCCGGGCACACACCCTGAGGGCCTGGGAACAGCGCTATGATTTGATCGTTGCCCGTCGGAGTCAACACAATGTTCGCTTCTACCTGGAAGAGGATTTGCGGGAGCTTTACAATGTTGCCCTGTTGAATCGGAATGGCTTCCGCATCAGCCGTATCGCGGCTATGACCTCGGAAGACCGCGCCGCGGAAGTGGCCAAGCTCTCTTCCCTCAATATCAGCTCGGACACCCGGCTCGACGCCCTTACCCTGTCTACGCTGGAGATGGACGCCGAGAAGTTCGGCCTCATCCTCGACATGAATATCGAACAGCGGGGATTCGAAGAGACCATGATGGAGGTGGTATATCCGCTGCTCGACAAACTTGGGGTCCTCTACTTCACCGGTTCGATAACCGCGGTGCAGGAGAATTTCGTGGGTTGCCTTATTCGGCAGAAGGTCCTGGCCGCCACCGACCGCCTGCCGCCCGGTAGCCGGGAGGATCTACCCTCCTTTACGCTCTTTCTGCCGGAGGAAGAAAGACAGGAACTGAGTATGCTGTTCATTCAGTATCTCCTGCGGCAACGCGGCGTACCCGTTCTTTACCTCGGAGGGAATGTTTCCCCCGTCGATCTGGGTGATGCCTGCAAGACCTACCAGACCGACTACCTGTTTACGATTTTGTCCAGTACGTACGTGGCGAGACCAGTAGAAAGTCTGGTTCGGGAAATACTAGAGCACTGCCAGGAATCTCAGTTGGTACTGTCCGGCTACCAATCCACGCTACACGATCTCAGTTCCATAGAACGGGTGATCCCGGTAGGCGGCCTGCGGGAAGTACTGGCCTTTGTAGATGAATTCAGTAAGCCCGCAGATCGGAATATTGCTGCAGTGAAATAATCTGCCAGTCGTTGAGTACCCGTTCCACCTCAGCCGGATGTATAGCGGCAATAGCCACCAGGCTGGTCCCCGTTTCGGGCCGCGGCAGTAGGTCACTATAGTATTCGGGGAAGGCCCGTCTTTCCTCTTCCGTCGCATTGGCCGCTTTGTGCTGCACGGCCCGGGTGGCATTACTCCATACCTCGAAGCCCAGACCTGCGTCGTAGCACAGCTGTTCTAGTTGTTCGATGGGCTCCGGCTCGCTTGTATGTAGCAGACAACTGAAGGTCTGGTAGGGGGAACGTTTCAGCCGGGTGACCGACTGGAAGATGGGAACGCGTCGACGCGCAATGACATTATAGCCTTTTTGACCGCGCCGATCGTACAGCATCAGGTCCCGGTATCGCATTCCGCTACCCGGATGGGGGATGCTTACTATCCGACCACGGGCGGGGTCGAGCGGTTGCATCCACAGGATTTCGTACCCGTCGGCGTGCTTCAGCTGCAGCCCCAACGGATCGCCGTGATGGAGCTTATCGAAGCCGAATTTAGCCCAAACCGTCTGGGCGGTACGCATCCGCTTCAGCGGAATCGCGGCCAGACCCAGCTGCCACCAAGCCTCCCGGTCGTCGGCATCGAGCGCGACGGATTTACTCCAGTAGTGGAGGGCGGGCTTCCACTCCTGGCGCCGGCTGTAGATAACCGCCAGCCCCCGAAAAGCGTCCGCCCACTCGGGGGCGATACGCGTCACCTTCTTCAGCAGCTTTACGGCCGTATAGGGATCGCCGACCCGATCATACCGGAGCGCCTGCTCGTAAAGGTCAAGGTAGTTTGGCGGTAATTGCATATTATCTAATAAGGCGATTTCCGGGGGGCAGCCCGGCGTAATGTAACAAGACTCTGCATATAGGGTTGGCCCTCAACCGTGACCGGGGCGAGGGCGTTTGCCTCCTATGTCCGCCAGCCCACTTACCGCCACTCTACCCGACATTCGTTCCCTAAGTCTGGAAGAGTTGACTTCTCAGCTCATTCTCGCGGGGGAGAAAAAGTACCGCGCCAAGCAGATTTACGAATGGCTTTGGCAGAAGGGTGCCCGCACTTTTGACGAGATGACAAACCTTTCGCTTCCCCTTCGGGATAAGCTCAAGGAACGGTACAGCCTGCCCGTGATTACGCTAGACAAGTCGCAACGCAGCAACGACGGCACCATCAAAAGTCGCTTCCGGCTCCACGACGGTCACCTGATCGAATCCGTTCTCATCCCCGTGTCCGATGACGATCGCTTTACGGTTTGCGTATCCAGTCAGGTAGGTTGCAGCCTCTCCTGTACATTTTGCGCTACCGGCCGCATGAAGCGGTTACGGAATTTGACCGCAGCGGAGATTTATGACCAGGTTTACCTCGTCAACGAGCAGTGCCTCGAGGCCTATGGCAAGCCACTGACCAATATTGTATACATGGGTATGGGCGAACCCCTGCTGGCCTTCCGCGAAGTGGTGGGCAGCATCGATCGCATCACGAGCCATACCGGTCTGCATATGGCACCGCGTAGGTTGACGGTCTCCACCGCCGGCATCGCGAAGATGATCCGTAAACTGGCCGACGAGGACACTAAAGTAAATCTCGCTCTCAGTCTGCACGCCGCCGATGACGCCAAGCGAAATGAGATCATGCCGATCAACGAGTCCAATAATCTGGAAGCCCTGATAGAAAGCCTGGAATATTTCTACGCACAGACCAACAAGCGCATTGGCTTCGAGTACATCACCTTCCAGAATTTCAATGACGGACTGGACGACGCGGAGCGACTCTACCAGATTTGTCAACGCGTACCGAGTATGGTCAATATCATCGAGTACAATCCCATCGACAACGCCCCCTTCCTCAAATCAACGGAACACCGCATCGACGACTTTGCCCGCTATCTGCGTGACCGTGGGGTTATGGTTACCGTACGTCGAAGCCGGGGCAAGGATATTGATGCGGCCTGCGGACAGCTAGCCAATAAGGACTAAGCCGGCGAGGAAGCGGAGCGGTTTAGCAGAGCTTCCAGTTCGTTCTGTTTATCTTCCTCATCGATCAGATAGACAGGCATGGTGATTCGCTTGCCATCCCGTAGCTCCAGGATGAGTTCCCGTACGCTGGGCCGATGGACCGCTTGAATGTCGGCCAGACGAATCTCTTCCCGCCCCTGCAACTGATCCAGTTCGTAGGTCATCACCCCTCCCTCGATATGCACGAAGCGCTCGGGTGGGATCTCTTCACTTCCCCCGTGATTATAGGTGGCGTACGCTACTAAACCGGCCACGATCAAATACACGATACCCAGTACCAGCATCCATAGGTAGCTGCTATCGTCTCCGGCCGACCAGTGGGTAGCGTACAAGTACAACTCGTAGACGCCCGCTACGGCGAGCAGAACCGCGCCAACGTAAAAGCAAATGTGTAGCCATCGGGTGGTGCCCGGATCGGGATGATCGGCACGAAAGTGAAATTCGGGAGCCATTGCAGCGAAGATAGCCTGAATCCGCTAGGTTCGGATTGGGTCTACCGGATGAATACGATTTTAGCTACCGCACTTTCGGCGTCCACCTGCTCGAAACTGGTGCTGCGACCACTGGAAGCGAACAAGAGATATACCCCGGTAGTGACGCGTCGACCGTTATAGTCATTGCCGTCCCAGATAAACCGCCCCCCATTGCTGATGCCATCGGTTACCAACTTGCCGCTCAGGTCGGTGATTTTAACCCGGGCGTTCACCGCCAATCCATCAATTGCGATCGGACCGCTATAGCCGGGCTCGACGGGATTGGGAAAAACAACCAGTTCCTCATCGAAGAAATCGGTAGCCTGGATGGCATTTCCACCATAACTGATCACGCCGAGTTCCGTTCCGAAGTAGACGGTCCCCGTATTCGGATTGATCGTAATAGAGCGCACGGCATTGTCGAGCAGCGGGCTATTTCCCCGGTTGAACTGTAATACCTCCTCTTGCCCGTCGGCGGAGAGTAAAAAGGCACCGCTGTTAGTACCCAACCATTTGCGGTTGGCTCCGTCCACAGCGATCGACCGGATTTCCTCGTTCTCCAGCAAATAGGCACCAAAGCCATCCGCCTCGGTACGAGGCAGGGAACCCCGGCAGCCGTCGGGATCACTGGGCCGTCCGCTACAACTGAAGACAACGACCCCTTCGGCGGTCCCCACCCAGATCTGTCCGTCCAGATCCACGGCGATGCTGCGGGTTTGGTTGGTAGGCAGGGCACTGTTGGACATGGATATAGTCCGGCAGGGGGGGTCGTCACTTGGATCCATGGGTGTCCCGTTGGTATCGATGACGGTCAGCCCTCCGTCTCCCGCGTCCCGGTGTACTACCCACACGTAACCATCTGTGTCAACGGCGATATCGTAGGCAATATTTAACCCGCAGTCCCGCCCCAGGGCTACCCATTCCCCTTCCGGACTGCGAACACTGACGACGGCATTGTTCTCCGCGCGGCTATTCGCCACGTAGGTAAAGCCAGCATCATCGGTGGCGGTCCCGGCAACTCGGATACGCCCGGGGCCGGCTCCTGGAGCAATTTCCAGTGTGCTGTTCCGCTCGTCAAATAGCGTATAATTCCCTTCCTCGTCCCGGGCGATCAGTCCCTCGAAAAAGGAACTGAAGTAG
>JBASAV010000556.1:0-3281 GCA_049650785.1 Lewinella sp.
CTTGATGATACCGTCTTCATCCCGCCAGCTGCTGCTGACGAAGAAATTGGTTTTTTCGCTACCCCCGCTTACCCGGAGCCGGCTATCCGTAATAAAGCCTGTTTCGCCATAGATGATGTCTTCGTAATCGAAGATCTCCCCCCTGCCCTGAGCAGCCTCAAACTCAGCACGCGCGTCCGCCCCGAAGGTTTCTTCCACCTGGGCGGCAGTGTAACTCCGGCGTCCTACTTTTCGAATGATGGTATTAAAGCCGAGGTCCTGGTTAAAGGATATCCGGGTTTCTCCCGAAACACCCTTTTTGGTGGTGATGATTACTACCCCGGCGTTCGCGCGGGTACCGTAAATGGCGGCGGCCGAAGCCCCCTTGAGTACTTCGATACTTTCGATATCGTCGGGGTTGATGTCCGCAATCCGGTTAGAGGCTCCCTCCTCGTTGGCCGCGTTGGCACCGGAAGCGTTGCGCGATCCGCTAGGAATCTCGGCGTTGGAGATGTAGACGCCATCGACGATGAAAAGAGGTTGGTTATTACCCGAAAGGGACGATACGCCCCGGAGCCGCAGCGCGTAGCCGCCACCGGGTGCGCCCGAGGTTTGGGTGATGTTGACCCCGGTGAGCTTACCGTAGAGCGCTCCGTCGACGGTTTGCTGGGAAGTCACGCCGGTAAGCTCTTCCCCGCTGACCACGGAGACGGCATTGGCCAGGTTGGAACGTTTGATGGTAGAGGCTAGCCCGGTGACGACTACCTGCTCCAGGTTAGCTACGTCAGGAGTCAGCTCAATTTGTAGGGGGGCGACGTCCCGCCCCACTTCAATGTTTTGGGTGGTAAAGCCCGTGTAGCTAAGGCGGAGCTCAGCGGGATCCTCCGTAATATCGATCGCGAAGTTTCCATCAAAGTCGGTGACCGTTCCCGTCGTTGTGCCGACCACCAGCACGGTCACGCCCACTAAGGGTTCCCCGTCGTCATCGGTGACGGTACCCGTCACCGGATACTGGCCGAACGCGACGGCGGGTAGAAAGAGAGCCGGCAAAAGCAGCCAGCAAAAGCGGATAATTACTTGCATCGTTGGTATGGTAGTTACAGTTATTGTTGCATGGGCAACGTGGCAGGGCGAATATTCGCTGCCAATAATAGCCCAAAACTATTGCCAAAAGCATAGTTAACACACAATAATTTGCTCCAGTCCCGATTCGGCCCTTGTACATATGCAAGCTAGCCTGCATCTGAAAACGGGAAGCCACGTTCCGCGTCGGAGAGTCGTCGTAATGGTGGTTACAGCGCATTCCCGTCGGTAATTATCGTTCTTCCAGCGCCCCGGCGCAATCCGTCTGCTTACCTTTGCGCGCAGCCTAGCCCCAATATTGTCTATGCATTTATCCCGAAATTCGACATCCGCGCCCCCCGATAATTTGCTGGGCGTACTCCGCACGCTGTGGCGGTGGCGAAAGCCCATCGTGCTGACGACGGTGGTCGGAGCCATTCTGGCCGTCATCGTATCCCTCCTCTTGCCGGTCTACTATACCGGATACACGTCCTTCGTGGCCCTGAGCCCGGAGCAGATATCGATCGAAAGCACGTTCGGAAACAACGGGCAGCGGGTACAATTTTACGGGACGGGGGACGATATTGACCGGCTGCTTTCCGTGGCGGAAAGTAATGAGGTGATTGACTATCTGGTCGACACCTTTAATCTCTACGGCGTGTACGAAATCGACAGCACGTCAACTAAGGGTCCGGTTCGGGTTGCCGAGGAATTGCTGAGTCACTTCGACATTGAGCGCAATCCGCGTGACGTGATCGAACTGACCATTGAGGACAAGGATCCCGTGCGGGCGGCCAATATGGCCCGCGCGGCGCGGCAACGGGTCGATGCGATCAACCTGGCGCTGATTCGCTCCACCCACCGCCGCAATGCCGCCGGTCTCCTACGGGAGGTAGAGGACGGGCAACGCCGGCTGGACGACCTCAACCAACGACTTTCTCAGATCCGGCAGGAATCGGGTGTCTACAACACCGAAACCCAGAGTGAGGTACTGGCAACCTCCTCATCCTCCCTGGACCAGCGCATCGCGCTCACGGAGGCTCGTTTGGAAGAGTTTCGCACCCGGGGCACGCGCGACAGTATCACCAAGCTGACGGTTGATTTGTCCGGCCTACAGCGCAGCCGGGAAGCGATCGACGGTCAACTGGAGCGGCTGAATGCCAGCATTGGCAGCATCGACAATATGCAGGAGGAGCGGCTGCGTACGAACGATGAACTGACACAGAGCCGAACGAGGCTGAAGCAATACGAAACCATTCTGGCCGGTGATCGGAGTACCCTCGAGGTAATTGAGGAGGCGAGTGTCCCATTGGTCAAAAGCTCCCCCATTCGGTGGCTCATCGTGGTCGGGGTGACCGTACTTAGCTTCGTGCTGGCCGTGGTGGGTGCGCTGCTGATTGATTCGGGCCGTCGCTACGACTGGGGAAGGATCACGAGCTGATGACCTGGCCCCTCCGCATCTATCTCGGCTACGCGGCTGCGGGCTTACTCTGCCTGCTGCTGGCGGTGGCCAGTGAAGAGTACTGGCTGGCCGGCGTGCCGTTGTTGGTGCTGGTGATCGGCCAGGCGGTGCTTAATTTCAGGCCACTGTTCTGGTTGTTGCTTGTCTGTGTTCCCCTCGGCGCGGAGATTGCCTTACCCGGAGGATTTAGCACGGATCTACCCACCGAGCCCATCGCAATTGGCCTCACCGGGCTCTTTGTGGTACACGCCGCCCGGCACTGGCCCGAATATGATCGCGGGGCCTTCCTGCACCCTATCGCCTTACTACTTTACCTGCACGTCGGCTGGATCTTATTCACCACCCTCTTCGGGGAGAATAGCTTCGTCAGCATCAAATTTTCGCTAGCCAAACTGTGGTACATCGGCGCGTTCTTTTTGCTGCCGTTATTGCTGCTGCGTACACCTCGGGCGGTCCTGATCTTTGCACACTGTGTTTTCTGGCCCTTGCTCTTCGTGGCGGTACAATCGCTGGTACGGCACGCGGGCTACGGATTCAGTTTTACCGACCAGTTTCGGACGCTTCACCCGTTCATGCGCAACCACGTTGCTTACGCGGGGGCACTGGCCACCTTCACGCCCTGGTTCGGCTACCTGATCTACCGCCGCCGGGAGCGCCTTCGATCCTGGAGATGGCTGCTGTACGGGGTGGGCCCCGTCTGGTTGCTCGGCATCTTTTTTTCCTACACCCGGGCCGCCTACGTAGCCCTGGCACTTATCGTGCTGGCCTACTTCATTAT
>JBASAV010000557.1:0-3901 GCA_049650785.1 Lewinella sp.
ACCCTGTATAGCGTGATGCACGCCATCGTGCGCTACCAGGAGGAATTCTTCCGTACCGGTGATCTGAAGACCCTGCGGCCCATGATCCTCAAGGATATTGCAGGCCCCACGGAGCTAGATATCAGCACCGTCAGTCGCGTGGTGAACAGCAAATTCGTGCAGACCGATTACGGTACCTTCTCCCTCCGCGAATTCTTCAGCGAGGGAATGACCAACGACGAAGGCGAGGAAGTGAGCACTACCCAGGTCAAAAAAGTACTCGGAGAGATCATTGCGCAGGAGAATAAGCGTAAACCGTTCAACGACAGCAAGCTACAGCGAGAACTAAAGGAAGCCGGCTACGATATAGCCCGTCGTACCGTAGCAAAATACCGGGAGCAGTTGGGGCTACCGGTGGCCAGACTGCGCAAGGAATTGTAACAAACATCTTCCGCTACAATCCGTACTATTGCGGCCCCAATAACCAAGCTGCGTATGTCCAATACTGAAACCGTCGTTAACAATCCCGAAAAGAGTCGTTTTGAAATCACCCACGGCTCCCAGCTTAGCAAACTCGAGTATCGGATGAAGGACGGCAACCTGATCGATCTGGTCCACACCGAAGTGCCGGAGGATCTCTCCGGACAGGGTATCGGCAGTAGCCTGGTGAAGAGTGCGTTGGAATACGCCAGGGAGAACGACCTGCAGGCGATTCCTTCCTGTCCCTTTGTGGCCTCCTACGTGAGTCGCCACCCCGAGTGGAAAGAGGTGACGGTCGAGCCCTAGATGCTGACCCTGCTGCTGGTAGCCCTGGCCATCCAAATACTGGTCTGGTGCTTCGTTTTCTACCGGGCGCTGGATCCCGTGGCGGAACGGAGCGGCCACTCCGAACCCGTTTCCGTACTGGTTTGCTTCTACAATGAGGCACCGACGCTGGAAGCATGCCTGCGTGGCATCCTGAGCCAGCAACATGCCAACTTCGAGTTGATCGCCGTCGATGATAACTCCACCGATGAATCCGGCGTCATTGCCGCGCGCATAGCCGGCGAGGACGACAGGCTGCGAATCATCGATCCAGGCGATACCAACCCCGGCAAACGGGATGCGCTGCGGGCCGGCCTGCGCGCCGCCGAGCACGATCTGGTTCTGCTTACGGATGCCGACTGCGTGCCGGCGAGTGACGACTGGCTGTCGTACATGACCCACCCCCTCACCCGGTCCGACGAAGTCGTCCTCGGCTGTGGACCACTGCGGGGCGGCAGCGGACTTTTAGCCGCCTGGCAACGGTACGAAGCTACTTATGTCGCGCTACACTACCAGGGGCTCGCCCGGCGGGGATTACCCTATATGGGCGTGGGACGGAACCTGGCCTACCAGCGGACCTTTTTCCGGCGGGCGGGCGGATTGCCCCCGGCGGATCAATTGGCGGGCGGTGACGACGATCTCATCGTAGGCCACCATTCCCGGGCCCGTACCACGGCCCGGGTTACCGATCCGGCTGCCTGGACGTACACTACGCCCGTCCCTACTTTTACCGGCTACGTCAAACAGAAATTGCGCCATCAGTCCGTCGGCCTGCACTACCGCGGCGCACACCAGGCTATGCTGATCGGGCTGGCCCTTAGTCACGGGGTGTTTTACCTCACGGGTTTCATTTTGCTCTTCACCCCGGTTTGGCCGTGGGCGGTTGGCGCGTACGCGCTGCGAGCCTTGCTGGTCGGTTTCACCTTCGCGCACGGGCCGGTACGGCAATTTTTGGGCGGGGACGCAGGAATAATGCTGGTGGGCAACCTGATCCTGATTCTGATCTTCGACCTACTCTATTCCCTGCACTACCTGTTCCTGCTGACGGCTACCTTTTCCAGTCGGAGTAGCTGGTAAAGCCCCACCCGGACCGCCTTATCTTAGCAGTTGGATGAAGAAGAAAAACCGTCGCAAAAAACAGGCCCTGTGGCTGCGCCGTACCCGCAGCATTCACCGGTGGACGGGGGTGGCGCTGTTTGTCTTTTTCTTCGTGATTGGTGTGACCAGCGTCCTCCTGGGCTGGAAGAAGGACAGCACATGGATCATGCCCGCCACCGCCGACGGTACCGATCTGCCACTCACCGAATGGTTACCCACCGCTGACCTCCTGACCATTGCCCAAACCACTCTCGTCGATTCTCTCGGCCCCGACTACGCCCCCACCATCGACCGCATCGATTACCGGCCGGGTAAGGGCTCCCTCAAATTCCTCTTCGAAGGCCACTACGGCGAGGTCCAACTGGACGGCGCTACCGGCGACGTTCTGAGCGTCGGCATCCGCCGGGCGGACTTCATCGAGCACATCCACGACGGCAGTATCGTAAGCGATCCGTTCAAACTGGTCTACTCCACTTTGATGGGTTTGGCGACGATCGTTTTCACGGTTAGTGGCTTTTGGCTTTGGTACGGGCCTAAGCGGATGCGGCGGGGGTAGTCAGATGCGGCTTGTAGGTCCGCTACCGGGTATCCAGGTCATCCCATTCAAAGTAAACGTAGATACCTTCCCCCGTGGGACTCGGTCGATTCGGTCCACCAAGAAGCTAGCCCCCCCTCCGCATACAAAAAGCGGGCCTAGCGGGGCAGAGCCTCCACGGTCAGTTGCAGGCCGAGCGCACGAGCCGCCGAAGGGATTGAAGAGCACGATGCGGGCCGGGTGCTGTATGAGCAACACCAAGGGGTGGATCAGCACCACGTCGATCCCGTAGGGGTAGGTCAGCGGCTTAAAGCGACCGATCAGCACGAACTGGATGCCGATCTGCGTCAGTCCGACGAAGCCCAGCGCCACGGACAGCTCCACCAGGAACGAGCGCCCCGTAGGCACCGGCGGCACCAGCATCAGCCCGATGGGCGCCAGCACGGCAAAGAGATAAACGCTTAACCAAACGACGCCGACGAGGGTCCGATTCATGCAGGATGCTTCAATTCCTCCGCTCACCCGCGGAACGGACGGTCAGGTTAGTAGGAGCGGGAAAATGTTTTGGGCGTCGGGGCGCGGGAGGAAAGACCAACGTTCCCGTCTTGTCTTACGTCTACCCGGGGGCAAAGTCATCCCCGTACGCCGCACCGGCCGGGCATCCCAACCCAATTGCCCCATATGCGTACCACCGCCTGCCTACTCCTTGCGATCGTCGCCCTGCATTCCCCAGCCTGCGATAAAGATGCCGCCACCGTCGAACTCCACCGGATGGAGACACAGTGTGCCGATCCCTGGGAGCAGGAAGAACCCTAACCCCTTTGCTGTGGTATGCGCACAAACTTCAATCCTTTGTCCAAAAGAAAGAGCCAAGTCTTTGAAAATCCATGCAATTCGACAATTCCGATAAAGTTATGATACCGCCATCCACAGCGTCAATTAAAAAACATGTTTCAGCCTTGTATACTGCCTCTTCCTCAATTTCTACTCTTCCAGGCTGAACAATATTTACAAGGGGTCTTATATCTTTTGCCCTCGATTTTTCAGGCAAGTTTTTAATCTTGAACATTAAACGGTCGGTCTCGAGTTTCCAATCTTGAGAAACGGATTTGTAAGCTGGGTACTGAATCGCTCTTCCGACATTTTTTTTGTAAAATTTCATAATTTTATTCAGATCTGAAGAGCATCTTTCGTTTCGACATAGCTCGGTGGTCGTTACAGGATTAAAATAGGTTAAAGACCAATCTATCAGTTTCTTGAAAATATCATATTCCTCAGATCTTGGCTTATAGTTGTTTCTAAGATAGGAATTGATATCCCAGCATGCTTCCCCTGTGTACGTTGTCAGAGCAATAGCTACACTTTTAGGAAAATTTAGTGCTAAAAGACGACTTATTGTATCCGGATCATCCATTTCTAAAGTCATTTCCCTAAAATACCTAATAGTCCTGTTTGGGTCATTTGCTAATATTGATACCAATTTAT
>JBASAV010000558.1:0-1799 GCA_049650785.1 Lewinella sp.
GGACAGGGAAGCCCCCTATATCATGAAAAACGGTGGCTACTATTACCTTTTCAGCAACCGGGGTTCCTGCTGTAACGGACTCAACAGTAGCTACTATGTGGTCGTCTCCAGGTCTACCAACATCAGAGGACCCTATAGCGGTGAACGATCCTTTATTCCGGTCCGTAACGGCAACATTATCGGACCCGGTCATATTGGCTACGGTCACGGACGGCTCACCTATCATTACTACGATGGCAACCAAAACGGTGCGGCGAAGCTGATGACCCGAGCCGATTTTGGCTTCAGCAACGGGTGGCCCTATCTGGGCGCCCGCCCCGGCGGACAGGGCACGGTCTATCAATTTCGGAACCGGGGTACCGGCCTCTATATAGACGGAATGGGAAGCACGAATAATGGGGACGCCGTAGGCCAGTATGCCAATACGACTCATCCTAATTCGCAGTGGGAGGTGATCGACGCTGGCGATGGCTACTCCCAGCTACGCAACCGGGGCACCGGCCTTTTCCTGGATGGCTATGGTCGCACCGATAACGGCGCCGACGTATCCCAGTACGCCAATACCACGCACCCCAATTCCCACTGGCGACTACAGCCCTACGGCGACTACTACCGCTTACAGAATCGGGGTACCGGACTTTACCTAGACGGAATGGGGCGAACCGCTAACGGCGATGCCGTGGGGCAGTATGCCAATACCACGCATCCCAACGCGCAGTGGCAACTGGTCGGCGTTTCCGCTTCCTTCCGAACGGCCGAGGCTTCAGAAGTCGTCAGCCCGGAGCAAGCCCGGCTTTCCCCAGCGATGTCCATCTATCCTAACCCGGTCAGGGAAAGCCTCCAAATTCGGCTCATGGAGCGGGAAGCAACGGGACCGGCTCGGCTCTTTAGTGTAGCGGGTCAACTAGTGGTGGAAAAAGTTCTCCAGTACGGAACCAATCAGCTAGACATGAGCAGCTACCCGTCGGGAGTCTACTTCCTGGAAGTTCCTCTGAATACCGGTACAGAACGATCTAAGATCATTAAAGAATAAACAGGCATGCATGGTAGACAGGGGCGAATCAAGCTGTATTCGCCCCTGACTCTACCGGTATGTCAAAAACTCCCATATAAGATGATTACGAAAAAACACCTAAGCCTTTTTATTGCATTTCTCTGCCTTATGACGTTCACCCATGCGGTTACCGCACAGGGGGAAGTCACCTCCTCGGGCGGTAACTGGTCGGCTCGCGTAAACGGCAGCACGGTATACACCGGAAATAATTACGTGGAAGCCATCAACACCGCGTGTAACCGGGCCGGCAACAACGCTACGATCAACATCCGGAATTCCGGCAGCTCGGGACCCGGGATAGGCAACATCTACGGGGCACGGCCCTTGGCGGGGCAGACGCTCGACTTCCACGGTACCACCTTTAATGCCAACGGGGATCCCTTCATCGTCCCGGTCTACGCCGACCGTAGAAACGGTATCACGGTGCGGAATCTTCGGGTCACGGGATCTCCGCGCTACGGAATATGGTTTCGCGGTTGCTCCAACACGACCTTCACGAATATCACTATGGACGTGAACAGTGGTCTGGGTATTCGGGTGGATGCGTCTACCGGTCCGGCCAGCGATCTGACGATCAACGGCGATATCCTGATCGAAGGAACCAGCACCCATGCGATCGAGACTTACACGGTAGGCGGAGTGGACATCGGGGATGTAACCTGTAATTACACCGGTGGCTGCGGCGTGCTGCTGAATGACTCGTGGGACTGCCGGGTAGGTGTCGTTACCGGCAACTACAACAACC
>JBASAV010000559.1:0-4814 GCA_049650785.1 Lewinella sp.
AGCCTGCAATAACCCGCAATGAGCCCGAGTGCAACTCGGGAACCGGGGGTGGTTCGTGAGCTCCGCTCGCGGTCATCATCACAAAAAATAAGCACACCCCCGAATCCATAGCCTGCAATAACCCGCAATGAGCCCGAGTGCAACCCGGGAACTGGGCCCGGTTCGTGAGCTCCGTAATCCGTTTCGACAAACGGAGCTAGAACGTCACCACCAGCGGCAGCCGCGCCTGCGGCGTCTGTGCCTGTGTCATATCACGAAGGAGGCGGAAGTATTCATAGTTTTTAGCCCCCAGTTGCCTTTTGACAACTTGGGAGACAACCTGGTTATCGTCGGAGTCGGCACCCATTAATTCCTCCAGGAAGGCTTCCCAGGCGGGTTTCGTGCGGGGGTAATGGGCCACATCAAAGTCGTCCTCGATGTCGGCGAGGCGGGCGGCGGAGGCGATAGCATCCTCCAGGTTACCGAAGTTGTCGATCAAACCGATCTCCCGGGCGCGGATGCCGGAGTAGACGCGACCGCCGGCCAGCTCCCGGACCTGCTCGATGGGTAGATTACGTCCGTCAGCCACCCGCTGGAGGAAGGTCTGGTAGATGGACTGGGTACGCTGGTTGAGCAACTGCTTTTCCTCCTCACCGAGGTCCTGGAAGGGGCTGAAGGCATTGGCGTTGCGGGCCGTATTCACGGTATCGAAATTGATGCCGATCTTATCCTCCATCAGTTCCTTTACGATGGGGAAGGTCAGAAAGACACCGATAGAGCCGGTGATCGAAGTCGGCTCGGCAAAGATGCTGTCGGCCGCCGCAGCAATGTAATAACCGCCACTGGCCGCGTAGTCGCCCATACTCACCACCACCGGTTTGCCGGCCGCTTTGAGTTGTTCCAGGGCGTACCAGATGTTCTCGGAGCTACTCGCGCTGCCGCCGCCGCTGTTCACCCTTAGTACAACGGCTTTGACGTCATCGTCCTGGGCCAGTTTCTCGATTTCGTTTACGTACTTTTTGTCACCAATGCTGCCCAGGTCACCGGGGCCGTCCACGATGCTTCCTTCGGCTACCAGTACGGCAACCTCATCGTCGCCTCCGTCCAGTTTTTCCAGGCGGGCGGCGAAATAGCGATCCAGACCAACGGTTTTCAGTTTCTCGTCGTAGTCGAAGCCAACCTTATCGTGCAACAGCTCGTCGATCTCCGTGCGGTGGCGAATACCGTCGATCAGTCCGGCGTCTACCGCTTCCTGTTCCTTCCAGCCCGTCATTTCATTGGCGGCCTCGTATAGTGCCCCGGAGTCGATGTTACGGCTTTGGCTGATGTCCTCCAGCATTACGCCGAACAGGTCACCCAAGAATTCCTTGGTCTGCTCCCGGTTTTCGGGGCTGATACTGGTGCGCCGAAGCGGCTCCGTGGCACTCTTGTAGTCGCCGGCGTAAAATATCTCGAAGCGGATACCGGCCTGGTCGAGGGCGTTCTTCAGAAAGGGGACCTGCGTGCCCAGACCGCGAAAGTCGACTACACCCAAGGGTCCGAGGTATACTTCGTCGGCCACGCTGGCCAGATAGTAAGCGCTTTGGGTATAGAAGGGCGAATAGGCCACTACGAATTTGCCGGACTCCTTAAATTCAACAATGGCCTCCCGCAGGCTGCGCAGCGTCGTAAAGGATACGCCGGCGGGTTCGTTACCCAGGTAGATTCCCTTGATGTCATCGTCGTCGGCGGCCTCCTTAATGGCCCGCAGGACATCATGCAGGCCCAGCGGCTCTTCTCCCCGTAGCGAGGCGAAGGGATCGGCGTCGGCGAGATTGCCGGTGAGTTCCGGTAGACCGTCCAGTTGAATGGTCAGGATAGAATTGGCACTTACGTCCGGTTTTTCCTCGGCAGAAGCGGCCAGCCCCGAGACAACGGCCGAACCGATGAGGACCACCAACACCAGGGCCAGTACCGTACCCAAACAGGAACCAAGAAGAATCTTCAAAAAATTGGACATACCAGACATTTAGTAGCTATACCGAACCCGAAAAAACGAAGGCGTGTCGGCCAGGGTAGCGTTTTTTCGATGAATGGTGCCGGAAATTAGACTTACAAGCTTGTTTACCTTTGCGGCTATGATGATTGATCCCCGGGAGCTGCGTATCGACGATTTCGACTACCCCCTTCCCGATGACCTTATCGCGCGGTATCCGCTTACGGACCGGGCAGCAGCAAAGTTACTGTACTACCACGAAGGCACCGTCACGGACCGGCACTTTCGGGAGCTGCCCGACCTATTGCCTGCGGATACGCTTCTTCTCGGAAACCGGACCCGCGTCATTCACGCCCGCCTCCATTTTCCCCTGCCCACCGGACGCACCGTCGAGATTTTCTGTCTCGAGCCGCTGCTGCCCACCGATTATGCGCTGTCCCTATCGACGACGGAGGGATCCGTGGAGTGGAAGTGCCTGATCGGCGGCAACCGGCGCTGGAAATCGGGGGCCATTTCGCTACCGGTGAGATACGCCGGCCAGAACTGGGAGCTGGTTGCCGAAAGGCTGGAGCGCCTGGATAATACCTTCTCGGTTCGCTTCAGTTGGAAGGGTCCGCGGGCGCTCAGTTTTGGCGAACTCCTGGAAGCGGCGGGCAGCATTCCCCTCCCCCCGTACCTGGGCCGTGAGGCCGAGGGGGAGGACAGCCACCGGTACCAGACGGTCTTCGCCGACCGGGAGGGTTCGGTGGCCGCTCCTACGGCCGGGCTGCACTTCACGCCGGAGGTCATGGACCGCTTGTCAGACAAAGGGGTCGAGTTCACGACGCTTACCCTACACGTGGGCGCGGGCACCTTCAAACCGGTTACCTCCCCCACCCTGGCCGATCACGTCATGCACCGGGAGTACTTCAGCGTATCCGTTGATCTACTTCGGAGGATGCTCCAGCAACTGGAAAGTAAGCGTCCCATCGTGAGTATCGGGACAACCAGCATGCGCTGTCTGGAAAGCCTTTTCTATTTCGGGGCCCGGGGTTTGACGGAAGGCGTATGGAGGGGAGAGCTAGGCCAGTGGGTGGCCACGGAGGATAGCCTGTCACGGATAGACCCCATTCCTGCGCTCGGCGCCCTACTGCACCATCTGGAAACAACCGGTTCCGACGCCTTTACGGGCTACACGCAACTGATGCTTACTCCGGCGTCTCGCCCACGGGTGGTGGATGGGTTAATCACCAATTTCCATCAGCCCAAGTCGACCTTACTCTTATTGGTAGCGGCGATGGTAGGAGATGACTGGCATAAGATTTATCGGCACGCCCAATCCTCCGGATACCGGTTTCTCAGCTACGGAGACAGCAGCTTATTGTGGCGGCGGAGCGCTGGTGCGTAGCAGCGTCACTAACCGCTGTGCCGTATCGGCATTCATTCTAATGATCAGGGAATCGACCGTGAGCTTTTCGATGGCGACCACCCGCTCCGGATTGGTAGGCTGCGTCGTATCCTGGGCGAAGAGATATCCTTCTTCCGCCCGGTACGTTCCCGCCTCCTGGTAACGCAGTGTAGACGTGAAGGTGTATCGATCGTCCTCCCGGAAATCGAAGGTGATCTCACGGGGGTTGAGTTTGAGGCTGTCACCGTTTTCCGTGACCAGTGCCCCCTGCCACTGTCCGATTAACAGGTCTTCTTCCTCGGCACACTGCAGCAGAAGTAGTGAAAAACAAACGAACAGGCTTAGGCGGGTCAAGGCGGAAATATTAGTGAGTTACCCCGATGTTGAACATGGACTCGATAACGATGAAGGCGGCAGCACCGGCTGCGAAGCCCAGGAAGGCCAGCCAGGCGATCTTCTTGAAATACCAGATGAAGTCGATCCGCTCCATACCCATAGCGGCTACGCCGGCGGCCGAGCCGATGATCAGCATACTGCCACCGGTACCGGCGCTGTAGGCGATGAAGTGCCACAGGCGCGCGTCCATCGGATAATTCGCCAGGTCGTACATACCCATCGAGGCCGCTACAAGCGGCACGTTATCGATTATGGCCGAGAGGAAGCCCAGGATGATAATCACGGCGTCCTCACTGGGAATGACGGCCCGCAGGCTTTCCGCGACAGCCCGAAGTGCCCCTACGCCATTGACTACGATGGTCTCGAGGGCGGCTACGGCCATGAGGATACCGAGGAAAAAGAGAATGGATGACATCTCGATCCGGCTCAGGGCGTTGTGGGCCGAGTATTTGACCTTGCGCTCTTCGGTAAAATCTTCTTCCGGGTGAATGTATTCGGAAACCAGCCAGACCACGCCGAGGCTAAGCATCATGCCCAGGTAAGGAGGCAAGTGGGTGATGGTCTTGAAAATGGGTACGAAGACGATCATGCCCAGACCGAGAAAGAGCATGGTCTTACTGGACAATAGGCGTCCCTGGTCTTCTTCCTCTTCGTCATCCGCCAGGTTGATCTCGCCCTGGAAGGGTTTCAGGAAACTGGCTATACCGAACGGCAGGACAAAACAGATCAGTGATGGCACGATCAGGAATTCCATCAGGCCGGCGGTACTTACCCGCTTGCCGATCCAGAGCATGGTCGTGGTCACGTCGCCGATCGGAGACCACGCTCCACCGGCGTTAGCGGCGATAACAATGAGGGCAACGTACCAAATACGTTGCTCCCGATCGGGCACCACTTTGCGAAGCATAGTGACCAAAACGATGGTGGCCGTCAGGTTGTCGATGATAGCGGAGAGGATGAAGCCGAGCGCGCCGACGATCCAGAGCAGTTTCTTCTTGGAGCGTGTGTGCACCCATCCTTTCAGAATGTCAAAACCCCGGTGCAGGTCGACGATCTCCACGATGGTCATGGCACCGA
>JBASAV010000560.1:0-2311 GCA_049650785.1 Lewinella sp.
GTACGGTTTGATCTGGTTGGTGCAGGCGGCGGGGTTTTGGTTGGGATACTATGGGTTGTAGCGGGGTGCGGGAATCTGCCAGTCTGGCGCAGCCGGGCTATCCGAGAATCTGATTATCTGCGCTTAAATCCGCGCCCTAATCTGTGTGATCTGCGGTAAAGGATGAGCTGTAGGCGAGCTGCTTGTGTTTGGCGGGGTTGGCTTTGGGATTTGCAAGTGGCTTCGTATTGCTGATATAGATGGTGATAGGCCAGCGCTGTTGGAAACAGCATTCTACTTCGCTGTTGGAAACAGCGTTTTACTTGGTGGGCATGCCCTTTCCGCCCGCGATTTCGCCCTCTCCGATGCGGAAGCGCATGTACGTGATGGTCTTTCCTAAATCCTTGTGTATCCGCTCGTAGTAGGTTTCGGTGGACAGTTCCGGAATCGGCAACGGCTTGCTATAGATGTCGCGATCCTGGTACAGGATTTCCACCGCCGGCTGGTCGGCCAGCGTATCCAGCGACCAGTCGTAAAGTTCCTGGCTATCAGTCTTCAGGTGCACGAGTCCACCTGGCTTGAGAATGCGGCGGTATTGCTTAAGAAACTGGGCCGCGGTCAGGCGTCGGTTCTCTTTTCCCTTCTTGAGGAAGGGATCGGGGAAGGTAATCCAGATCTCTTCGACCTCACCGGCAGCGAAGAAGTGGCTGATCACCTCGATACGGGTCCGAAGGAAAGCGGCATTCGACAGATCTTCCGCCAGCGCCGTTTTAGCCCCCTTCCAGATGCGTGCCCCCTTAATATCTACACCGATGAAGTTGCGGTCGGGGTACTGGCGGGCCAGGTCCAGCGTGTATTCCCCGCGGCCGCAGGCGAGCTCGAGCGTGATGGGCCGGTCATTTTTAAAGTGTTGGGAGGCCCACTTTCCCCGCAGGTCAAGTTTGGTTCCGTTCACCCCCGTCAGTTCGGGTTTGGTCGGTTCAAAGCTCTCGTAAACATTGGGCATCTGCAGTACTTCGGCAAACTTCTGCAGCTTATTGCGGCCGGACATTTCGCTGGAATTTGATACGCCGGCAAAGATAGACGCTCCTTACGGTTCCCCGAACGATACAACCAAAGGTGTACCTAAAACCTTTGTTAGAACAACGGACCAAAATAAATTGTCCGTCGCCTATTACGAATCTAATTCGCTTTATTTTGTTATTTTGATCTAATGTTTTTATAATATCTTTACATACGCTTTTTAACACGCTTCACACTTTTACGCTTTGGACCCAATAACCAACTCTCACGGTCACGCTAGTCGATTCACGCGGTACAGCAGCAATGCTGACGAAAACTCCATGCGCTGCCCTGCCTACCGCAGAAAGCGCTATGCCCTTTTTGCCATGCGCACTTTCTGTCTGGCTGCCCTCTACATTTTGCTGTGGGACATCGTTCCCCTCCGCTTCACGCTCTTGCTCTCTGTCCCCTTCGTAGCCCTCCACTTCTTCTCCCTCGTCGGGTGGCGCTACTTCCTGGACCGCAAGATGCAGCGTATACGGGAAGGTATGGGCTGATTCATAGGGCGCCGGCGCGCAGGAAAAATGCCGCTCACTTGATGCGGGAGGAAATCAGTTCCGTATCCGCCGTAGCCCAGGCTCCTTCCAGTTCCATATTTATGTTTTCCAGATTTTGATCGTCTCCGAGTGCCCGGTAGGCTGCCCGCAGCCCGTGTAGGGCCCAACCATTTTTAGGAAATGTCTTGAGGTCCTTTTCCAGGACCACTATAGCCTCCTCCGGTCGGTCGGCCTCCAATAACACGGCACCGAGATGATGACGCACGGAGAAGAACCAGTCCGGTGGCTCCATGTAGTTCAGCGCATCCTCCACGATGACTGCTTCCTGGAGGGAAGCAATCGCCTGGTCAAAATTACCCTCACTGGCCGCGATCTCGCCCGCCAGCACCCCTTCGGCTATTGAGGCTACCGACCTGGCCGCATTGACCCCGATAATCAGACTATCGATCACCGGCATGGATGCTTGCGAGCGAAGCTTCGTCAACTCCTGCCGCGCCTGATCAAGGTCATCCTTGCCCAAGAAGGCCATGCCCCGGGCGTAATGTCGAATGAGCTGCGGGTAAGCCAGATCGCGACGTCCGTCGATAGCATTCAGAATTTCATCCCACCGGCCGAATTTGACCAGTACGTAGTCTGGAATGGCATAAAAGTGTTGCAGTAGTCCGAGCCCCGGCACGTCGATCAGATCATTATCGGCGTGGCGGGCGGTCCGTTTGGCGGCATCAATGGCCCACTCGCTTTTCCCTTCCAGGGTGGCGGTGGCCGCCAGAAAG
>JBASAV010000561.1:0-9721 GCA_049650785.1 Lewinella sp.
GTTATGGAACTAACTACGTAGCAAATCTACGTATATTCTACGTAATTACGCAAGCCTTATGAAAATCTCTTACCTTGTGGATCGCTTCTTCTGGTAGATCAGGAGAAAATGGCCCGGATCCGGTCCCGCTCTTCCGGTGGATTGGCATTCGTGAGGGGGAGCATATCATCCAGGTTGACCAGTTGGATATCGCTGTTAATGAGCATTGTGCGGGGGCAGGAGTAGCCCAGGGCCATAAATCGGAGCAGGCGCTGGTAGGCACGGGGTTCATATATCGCTACCAGGGGCTCGGGCCATTCCCGCTCCGGGCCCCGCACGGCCGTCGCGAATCTACCGGGGGTGCGGGCTTCGACGAGCGTGTTGATGGTCGATTCGTCCAGAAGGGGGAGATCGCAGGCGACCACCAGCCACGCTGCATTGGGGTCTTCCAGGAAGGCGGAGCAGATGGCACCGGCGGGTCCCAGGCCTAGAAAACGATCGGTAATTACCGGTGCCGGATAGCGATCGGCCTCCTGCTCGTCACGCAGCGAGATACTTACCGGTGCGCCGGCGGAGGTGAGTAAGGCATACAACCGTTCGACCTCGGACTGGCCCTCTCGGTATACCAGATGCGCTTTGTCGCTCCCCATGCGACTGCTGGCTCCCCCGGCCAGAATGAGTGCGCGGAGGGGAGCCACCCGATCGGACAGGACCCGCTTCAGTCCCCCCGTAACCGCCTCCAGCATACTTATGGTCGTCGTGATGGGCGGACAGTGCTGGGCCTGCGCCAGTGCTTCCAGCCAGTCCGGCATGGGTACAGAACCATTGACGTGTACGATGGCAAAAATATCCGTGAGTTGGTCGCGCCGCCGCTCGAGCGTCCCGGCCTTTTCTTCGTCTACGAACACGATTTGCCGGGCGGCGGGATAGTGATTGCCGTTGACCAGGACGAGATCGTACTGGCTGCCGGTCAGCCGATCGTCGTATTCGTTCCACGCTTTGGTAGAGGGGGTGAAGCGTTTGCGCCCGAAGCGGAGGCTGGCCGGGGTCGGGTGGTCCTGATGATCACCGGTCACCATCAGGCAACGGTAGTCGTCGGCAAAGCGGGCCGTCCATTCACTCATGAGAGTTTCCATCCGCTCGCAGGTAGAACCTACGAGGGCAAACTCGGTGGGTCCGTACTGACCGAGGTCCGGTCGCGCCATTTTGGGGTGCTTCTGGTGCATAGGGAGAGGAGTTAAAAGAATCGAAGGGGTACGTACGGAAAGGGCTCACCCGCTAAAAAGTTAGGCTGGTCGGACGGTAATACCAGGAATCCGTCGGTGTTGAGCAAACTGACCAGGTCGCCGCTGCCACTGTTAGCCACCGGCCGGGCGGCGGTTTGTCCGTTCCGGTTTTCAAGCTTAACGGACCGGAAAAGCGTCAGCTCGGGGGCGAAGCCGACTTCTTCCGCCAGCTGCACCCGACGTTCCCGTGCGGGTAGGCCCAGCTGGCGGCGCAACCAGGCACCTACGTAAACGACGGCTCCCACGAGGCTGGAGGCGGGGTTCCCGGGCAGGGCAAACACCATGGTATCCTCGTTGCGGCCTACCCAGAGCGGCTTGCCCGGTCGCTGGGCAACGCGGTGGAAAAGCTTCTCGATACCGGCATCCGCTAACCAATCGGGAATGTGGTCGAGCTTCCCCTTGGACACCCCGCCACTCAGTAGGACGAGGTCATGGTCGCGGATCAACGACCCCAGTGTCTCCCTTCCCCCGGCGGGATCGTCGCCGAGGTGGCTTAAGGTAGGTTCTATCCCGGCCAATCGGAACAGGGCGGCTAGTTGATGTACGTTCGAGCTGCGGATCTGGTGATCCAGCGGTTCGGTGCCGACGTCCACTACCTCGTCACCGGTAGAAGCAATCGCCACCAGCGGCCAGCGGCCCACGGTAACTTCCGCCTGTCCGTAGGTGGCCAGAATCGCCATTTCCGTAGGTCCGATGAGACGGTGGTCTTCCAGCATGGTCGTACCGGCGCTGGCATCGGTTCCACGGCGGTGGATACTTTTACCATCGGTGACGTCATCGGGGAGGACGATGATGTCGCCCTCCCGTTCGATGTCTTCGTACCGAATCACCGTCGAAGTGCCCGGGGGAAGCGGGGCGCCCGTCATCACCTCGACGCACTGATCGCTGGCAGCTAACGCCCGCGGAGCCGTACCGGCCGGCGCCACATGGGATACCGGGAAGCGGCGTTGCCCGGCGGCGTAGGCGCGGTGGTCGATGGCTACCCCGTCCATCGCCACCCGGTCAAAGGGGGGCTGATCACGGTCGGCCACAACGGACTGCCGAAGAACGCGGCCGACAGCCTGGGCTAACGGCACCCGTTCCGTACCCCAGTCGAAGCTTTGCTCAAGGGTGCGGGTAAGGGCGGTGGAATGATCGATCATGCGGCACTATTGGGTGTGTGGTAAGGTACTGCTCCCTTACCGGGTTGGTCAGTGGGCGAAATGTTATTACCACTGAATCGTATATGTATTCCCACCATCCGCCGTTCTTGAACTTTCCATAACCCCGTTTACGCCCCCCGCGAACTAAACCTCACCAAAACCACATGACTAAATCCATCCTTTCTCTCCTGCTGGTCTTTATCCTGTCCGGCGCCGCAACCGCCCAATCCAACAACTACCGCATGTTCGAGTGGGACCTTCTCCGCATCGGCTACGCCATCCCCGGCGGTGAACGCTTTGCCGGCGGGCTCGCCCTGGGCACCGAAGTCCGGTACAATGCGACGGATAATATCTCCGTCGGCTTCCGGCCGGAGGTAGCCGTCTATACCTCAAACCTGGAAAACGACGTGATCGACGTAGGCGCCGCGGGCAGTTACGTTCTGACAGGCGATTACTATCTGCGCTCGGAGGGCGGCTTCCGCCCCTTCGGCGGCCTGGGTATCGGCAGCTTCGGCGGTGCCAGTGTGACGGTCGAAACTTCCGATGACACCATCGACGAAGACGATGTGGAAGCCGGCCAGGCTTTCGGAATCGTTCCGCGTGTCGGTTTGGAGCTCGGTCACTTCCGCGTTTCCCTGGAGTACAACCTCACCTTCAGCGACCAGGTACCCAACTACTTCGGGATCATGATCGCCCCTACCCTCTTCGGCGGACCGAAATAATCTCTACCGTTTCGGTTACCGGAAGGCGTGGCGGACACGTCCCCACCTAGTTAATAAAGTGTTCGTCACGAACCCGGTGTGAGGTATATCGGTAGGATAGCTGCGTGCCTTCCCCATTCGGGGCACGATGGCTCCTATGCGATCAATCGTCCGATCCTGGCTCTTTCTTCTGTTGGTCGGACCGCTGTGGTTACCGGCCCAGGACGGGTCTTCGGAGAGCAATAAACAGTGGGATTGGTCCCACCCCACCATCGTCGCGGAATACCACCGCGGCACCATCTTGCCGGTGGAAGCCTTCCTGCGCGGGGAGAATCTGCTGGACCGTCCGATGGATCGCTTTCAGGGGTTTTCGCTCCGTTACATGACGCGGGCCAGCGGCGACCAGCTGTGGCACCACCGCCACCGTTTGCCGGAATCGGGATTCGGGTTGACCCTCCTGGATTACGATAATCCGTTGGAAGTCGGCCGCCCCGTCGCGATCCACCGAAGCTTCCGCGCGCCGCTCCGGCAATGGAATAGGTTACGATTCGACTACGGTGCCGACATCGGCCTGGCCACGGGCTGGAAAACCTACGATACCCACAGCAACCCCTATAACAAGCTAATCAGCACCCGGCTAACGGCCTACTTCCGGCTGGGAATGGGCGCCCGTTTTCAGTTGGCCGATCACTGGGCGGTGAGCATGGACGCCGGCCTGACCCACGTCTCCAACGGTAACCTTAAGCGGCCGAATGCCGGCCTCAACGCGGCTTCCGTTGGTCTGGGGCTACAGTACACGGTGCGGCCTACTACAGCCCCCGTCTATTCCGCCGCTCTTCCCCGCTTCGCCCCGGTAACGGATTTCACCCTATCGGCCTTCGGCGGCGTGGAAAAGCGCCTTTACCGGACGGAAGAGTTGCCCCCGGAGGAAAAGTACCGGGGTCTTACCCACGGCCTCGGTGGGGTATCGGCCATACTCAGTAGACGGCTCACCTACGCGTCCAAATTGGGCATCGGCGCTTCGGTGCTCTACCACGGCGGCGATAACCTGTCCGTATGGACCGACGCCGGTCAACTACACCACGAAAACGGGCGCGCCTTCGCCGGCCCGGTCCGGGTGGGCTTCTTTCCGGCCTACGAACTGATCTTTAATCGGTGGTCGGTACAGGTACAGGCCGAGTACTACCTACTGGCGGCCGGTGGCATAACGAAGCAAGACAGATTCCGCCAGCGGATCGGACTCAAGTACCACCTGACGGATCGCACCTACCTGGCCATGCTGGTGAACGCCCGGCAGTTCAGTATAGCGGATTTCGTGGAGTGGCACGTCGGCTACTCCTTTACCCGAAACCAGCCGCGTCGAGGATCCGACTAGCCCGCTTCACCATATCGGGATCGGTTACCAGGCCCGGGGCGTGCCAGGGTTTGACGCGGGCATCGATGACTACCGGCCCGCGGCAGCCCCAGTGTTTGTGCTCGGTGAAAGCATCGATGCCGTGGAGGTCGTGACTGGGGTTACTCCGCGTGAAGGTGGCCCAAATGAAGTTGGAGAAGTCGGCGGCCAGGAAGTCGGGATCGTCGCAAACCACGATCAAGGGCGTTTTTCCGAGTAGCTCTTTTCCTGCGCTCCGACGCAAAAATGGTTCTAAAGCGGCGTAGCCGGCCTTGTCCGTAAAGGGTGGTCCGCCGATGGCCAAAATACCCGGGGCCACCAGGCGGGGACGGGAAAACCCTTCGGGAAGATCGAGCGCGTCGGGTATTTCCCGCGCCAGGGTACGGCGTGTTTCGCCGCGGCAGGCCCAGATGAGTTTGGAACCCGCATTCCAACCGGAGCCGGAATAGTCCAGGGTATCAATGGTCGTACGGGTTTGGAAGTGCAGGTCGCGCTCGGGGTCGAAGCGTTCCAGGAGGTGCTGAAAAAAGGCGGGCTGATCGTCAGCGTCCAGCTCCGGGTTATCCTCTTCGGCGGCGATGAGGCAGTACTTGGCGAGGCTGGTCTGGCCGCTGCCGAGAATGCGGTTTGCCTGGGTGATGATCTCTTCGGGCACCTTCTCGCGGAAGGGCATGTAGCGCTCCGAGCCGATAGCCAGCAGCAGGGGATGGACGCCGGCCTCATCGACGGCATTGATCTGCCGGATGCCCGGAAACTCTCCGGGTGTAAGCTCCTTGACTATTTTGTGGATGAGGTAGCCGAAGCTGCTGTCCTCGGCGGGCGGCCGGCCCACCACGGTGAAGTGCCAGAGGGGGTCCTTGCGATGCCAGACGGTTTCGACGTCCATAACGGGAAAGTCGTGCTCCAGCGAGTAGTAGCCCAGGTGATCGCCGAAGGGCCCCTCGGGCTTTTTCTCGCCCTTGCGGATGGTGCCGGTGATGACAAAATCGGCGTCGGCGGAGAGCAGCCAGTCACGGTCCCAGGCATAGCCGAACCGCCGGCCGGCCAGCATACCGGCGAAGGTCATTTCGCTTAGCCCCTCCGGTAGTGGCATGATGGCACAGAAGGCGTGACTGGGCGGACCCCCGATGAATACGGAGCAGCGGAAGGGTTCCGCCGTCAGGTTGTACTCCGTGTGGTGGATGCCGATACCGCGGTGCAGCTGGTAGTGCAGGCCGACCTCTTCGTTGGTTTTGTATTCATTGCCCGTGAGCTGGATGCGGTACATCCCGATATTGCTTTCCATGGGCTTACGGCTACCCGGGGGGAGCGTGCAGACCTGGGGAAGGGTCACAAAGGCCCCGCCGTCCATGGGCCACGATTTGACCAGCGGTAGCTGATCGATGGTCGTCTGGGCGTACTTGATGGCGGGTTTGGCGCGTTGCCTTGGCAGGGCGGAGAAGGCCGTCTTGGGCGTGGTGAGGTAACGCAGGGGATTTTTGGCGACGTTGGCCGGGTCAGCCTTCAGTTCGACCAGCTTCTTGACGCCGGGCAACGTTTTACGAAAGAGGAAGTCGGTGCGCTCGGTGGTACCGTACAGATTAGAAACGGCCTGAAAGGGGCTTCCCTTCACCCGTTCGAAGAGGACGGCGGGGCCGCCGGCGTCAAAAACCTGGCGGTGAATTTCCGCCATTTCGAGGTCGGGATCCACCTCCTCGGTGATGCGAAGGAGCTGACCGGTGCGTTCGAGATCATCGACGGCGGCGCGAAGGGATGCGTACATGTCGGGTAAATAGGTTAGGCTGGATTTTGGTTGCCGGTAAAATTTGCATACGGCAAATATATATGTGTTAAAAACCGGCCGATCGACCAACGGAATGACCGTATCGCTCGTCATCCTATTGACACTGCGCTGACACGCGCATGGCATTGTACTGACAATGTCCTATCTTCCGTATACCGATTACCCAGTTATTACAACTTCTTTCCTATGAGACTTCCCCTGCTCCTTCTCGCGCTCAGTCTGACCGTCACTGCCTGCCTGGAAGACGAGCGAACGGATTCATTGTCTTTGGATGCGGAGCCCTTCACCGCCGCAGAAATGTCGGTGCTGAATGAGCAACTCGACCTGGGGGAGGTCGTCTTCGAACGGGAAGTGAACTTGCCGGATCACATCGGTGCTTTTACCACCACCGACGGAAAGCTTACGCAGGCGCCCGAAGACCTGACCAAGGCGCTTCTGGGTCGGGTGCTCTTCTACGACACCCAGCTTTCGGCCACCGGGGAAACGAGCTGTGGCACCTGCCATAAGCAGGAGTTGGCCTTCGGAGACGACCTGGCCTTCAGCAAGGGGATCAATGGCGGGCACACCAAGCGCAACAGCATCGCGCTGGCCAGTGTACCCAGCTTCGCCAACGAGGTAAGCGGATACGGGGAGACGTCCACCGACGGAAGTTCCTTCACCCAGGGCAGTGTCGCCTTCTTTTGGGACGAACGCGCCGCGACCATCAAGGAGCAGAGCAGCCTAACCATTCAGGACCGGGTGGAGATGGGCCGCGACCTGGAAGACTTAGCCAATGACCTGAAGCAGCAGGAGATCTACCGCATCCTCAGTCGGAAGGCTTACGGTACGGAGGACCTGACCGCGGACCGCATCACGCTCGCGCTGGAGAAATTCTGTGCGACGATCAGTTCCATGGACTCCCCCTTCGACGACCTGATGAACGCCTCCATGTCTATGGACGGATCGGTGGATATCGAATCCTTCACCACGGCGGAGAGAATGGGCCACGACCTATTTAATAATAACTGCGGCAGCTGCCACGGCTTCAATATGACCCAACCGATGGTTCCCATCGCCAGCAACGGACTGGACCAGTTACCGACCGACCTGGGCGTAGGCGAGCACCGGGGCCGGGATTTCAACGGGGTTTTTAAAGTCCCCTTCCTGCGCAACGTCGCCCTTACGGCCCCCTACATGCACGATGGCCGGTTTGAGACACTACGGGAAGTAGTCGATCACTACAGCGAAGGCATTCAGCAGCACGAGAACCTGCACTTCAACCTGCGGGATTTCAACAACAATTCCCAGACTCCCCGGCAAATGAACTTTACGGAGGAAGAGAAAGAAGCGCTTATCGCCTTTCTGGAGTTGACCACCGACCGGTCCGTCCTTACCGATGCGACCCTCAGCGATCCTTTCCGGGCCCGGTAGGCCACAAAAAAGTAACGCCCCCGGCCATTTTGACCGGGGGCGTATAACCACTTATTTCGGTAGCTTGATGCTTTGCTTACAGTGGCCTTAAATAAAATAGGCTGCGGCAAAGCTAGTGTACAGGAAACTCTTGTACAAACATTGTATATAAAGTATCTGAATATAAGTCAGCTGATGCCCACGGGCAAATGGCTCTCCTGACGGCTTACTAGTCTTCCGGGGCCAGGGGGCACCGCTTGCAATATTTACCTTTTTTGAGGTATTTCTCGCAGCATTTCTTTTTCTTGCCCCTCTGGAATTTTTTCTTCCCCGCCTTTTCTTTTTTCTTCGCCATACTATGGAAACCCACAGCCGGATAAATCTCTGGTCATCGCCGCGTAATATTAGTACTGCCGTGATGTACGCTTTCGCCCAGCGACCGGATACGACGGTGGTGGACGAACCCCTCTACGCGCACTATCTCAGCCGGCAACCTACCGATGCCGACCATCCCGGCCGCGAGGAGATCCTGATGACACAGAATCCGGATGGAAAGGAGGTCGTCCAGCAAATGATGGAGGGAAAGTATCCAACGCCCATCGTGGTTTTTAAGCAGATGACGCATCACCTGATCGAGCTGCCGGAGGCCTTTCTTTTTAAGATGGTCAATGTGCTGCTCATCCGTGATCCGCGGGAGATACTGGCTTCCTTCCATCAGGTGATTGACAAGGTTACCGCTGAAGACATCGGGCTCCCCCAGCAGGGTCAACTTTTCGACCGTCTCGCCGTAGCGGGCACCCTGGCCGCCGTAGTGGATGCGCGCCGCCTGCTGGAAGACCCCCCCGGCGTGCTGGAGCAACTCTGCGAGCAGATCGGCATCGACTACGACCCCGCCATGCTCAGCTGGGAGAAGGGGCCCAAAGAATACGATGGGAGCTGGGGACCTTACTGGTACAAGGGGGTGCACGAGAGTGTTGGCTTCCGACCCTACCGGCCCCAGGCCATCGAACTATCACCGGAACTGGAACGGGTAGCCAAGGAATGCCTGCCCGTCTACCAGCGCCTGCTCGAACACGCTATTTAACTCCCCCCATGCTACAAGGATTTAACCCCGCTAATAAAGACATCAAAGTATACATCGACGGAAAAATGTTGCCCCGCGACGAGGCCAAGGTCAGCGTCTTCGATAGTAGCGTACAGGGCGGCGACGCGGTCTGGGAAGGCCTGCGGGTCTACGACGGCCGGGTTTTCTCGCTGGACGCCCACCTGGATCGGCTGTTCGACTCGGCCCACGCGATGTGGTTTCAGGGGATACCCGGTCGGGAATCAGTCACCGACGCTATCCGGCAGACCCTGCGGGCCAACGATATGCGCAACGACGTGCATATCCGCCTGACGCTCACCCGGGGAGAGAAGATCACCTCCGGGATGGATCCTCGCCTCAATCAGAAGGGGTGTACGCTGATCGTCCTGGCCGAGCACAAGCCGCCGGTATATCCGGAGTCCATCACGCTGGCTACGAGTTCGGTCCGCCGCAACAGCCCCATGAGCGTGGACTCCAAGATCCACCACAACAACCTGATCAACAACATCATGGCCAAGATCGAGGCCAACCAGGCGGGCGCGGATGCCGGCCTGATGCTCGATAAGGATGGCTTCGTCTCGGAGGCTAACGGGGTGAACGTGTTCCTGATCCGCCGGGGCAAGGTGCGGACGCCGTGGGCGGAGTACTGTTTGCCGGGCATCACGCGGGCTACGGTCCTGCAGCTTTGCCGGGATAATGGCATTCCCTGCGAGGAGGCGCGCATCTCGCCGAGCGAGTTCTACGTAGCGGATGAGGTGTTTACGACCGGCACGATGGGGGAACTCACACGGGTGCGGGGTATTGACGGGCGGGAGATCGTAAATAAGACGGGGGAGTCTACGTTGGACCGGGTGCAGGGGTTGTTTCGGGAGCTTACGCGGGTGGGGGGTACGGCTTTGATTTAGGGTGGTTTACTGTCGCTGTTGGGGAAGCTTGCTGTGGTGTTGAATCCAAGGTCGAGGCG
>JBASAV010000562.1:0-7286 GCA_049650785.1 Lewinella sp.
GGTTACGGAGCGGGTCCGCCGCTGCGTGCGTTCGGCCTCTAACTCACCGAGCTTGTAGCTGAAGGTGATCTTGACGTTGCGGTTGAGCAGCACGTCCTCCCGGACCTGCGTGAAGTTCGGGGTCTCCAGTTCGCTGCGGAGGGTCCAGCCCCGGCCGGCGAAGTTCTCGGCGGACAAGCCGATCGTTCCACGACCTTCGTTGAACTCCTTGCTGACACCGAGGGCATACATGCCGAAGCCGCCGCGGAAGCCCTGTAACTGTACGCGACGACCGCGCATGAAGGTGAAGGCCTGCGCACTCCAGCCGTTGTTCATCTTCAGTTGGCTCATCAGTCGGCCCCCGTAGTTGATACCGGAGTTGGTTTGCGTGACGGAGATACCGTCGACACCGGTCACCTGTCCTTCGAGCTGAGCGTAGTCGACGTCAAAACCGCCGTTGACGGTCCACCGGTTGGTCAGGTACAGGTTGATGAAGGCATTGATGCCCACGGCCTGCTCCTGGCCGATGTTCTCGTAGGTGGTCAGCAGGACGCCGTCGAGACTGTCGATCGGGGTGCGGACCTCGTTGATGGCGTTATCGGTATTGCGACCGAAGAGCGACAGGTTGAGGTAGGTCTTACCGATCATGTTGCTGTACCCCAGTTCGAAGTTGTCGGTCAGCTCGGGGCTCAGTAGCGGGTTACCGACCTCGATGTTCTGGGTATTCTGCAGGTTGACGTTCGGGTTGAGCTGGCGGAGCCACGGGCGCTGGATCCGGCGGCTGTAGCCGGCTTTGACGGTGGTGGTTTCGCCGAGTCGCTTCGACACATTCACGCTCGGTACCAGGTTGTTGTAATCCGGGATTTCGATGCCCTCGTTGTTCTGGACGGCTTCGATCATCGTCTGCTCGTAGCGCAGTCCGGCTTTAAGGGTCAAATCACCGGGCAGGCTCAGCGTATAGGCACCGTAGGCGGCGGCGATGTCCTGACCGTAGTCGAGCGTACCGGCCGGGTTAGAAGGATCGAGTGCAAATTCGCCGTTGCCTTCGGCACTCAGGTAGCTGAAGTCGCTGTTCACCTGACGGAGGATACCCTTGGCACCGACTTCCACGATCTGCGTTTCGCCGATCGGGTGGATGTAGTCGGTCTGGAGGGTGATCTCCTGGTTGTTGTTGTCGTTTAGGTTCCGCAGGCGGCTCAGTACCGTCTCCTGCCCATCCAGGTTACTGAAGGTGAAGTTGCTGTTTTCGTCCGTGGTACTGTAGAGCGTGGAGATGCTCAGTTCGCGACCGGGTTTGATAACAAACAGGTAGTCGAGGTTCATGTCGATGCTGTTGCCGCCGTTTTCGCTTTCGATGTCGCGCAGGAAGGTGGACACCGGCGTCTCGTCGGCGAATACATTCGTCGTCTGTAACTGATCGCGGTCGAAGTTGCGGATACCAAACCGCACCCCGCCCGACAGGAACATCTTTTCGGTCAGGTCGTAGTCAAGTCCCAAGTTATAGCGGCCGAATAGCCCGTTGTCGCTGGCCTCGCCGTACTGCTCGCTGCGGCTGTTGGCGAATTGCTGCACCAGCGAAGTTTCCGCGTCGTTGTAGAACGCCCGGCCGAAGCCACCCAGGGTGACGCCGAACTTACCGCGGCGGTAGCTACCGTTCAGGCCCAGGTTGGAGCCCCGCAGGCCGACACCGGTGTCGACGTTCAGGAAGTAGCCCGAAAGGTTGTTTTTCTTGGTAATGATATTGATGATACCGCCCGATCCTTCCGCGTCGTATTTAGCGGAGGGGCTGGTGATCACTTCCACGCTCTTGATCTCGTCGGCGGGGATCATCTTCATCGCGTCCGCTACGCTGCTGGCGATTATGGTGGAAGGTTTGTTGTTGATCAGTACCCGGATGTTCTGGTTGCCGCGTACGCTGACGTTCCCGTCCAGGTCGACCTGCAGCAGCGGAACCCGACGGAGTACATCACTCGCATCCCCGCCCTTACTGAGTTGGTCCTGCTCGGCGTTGTACACCAGCCGGTCGACCTTTTCCTCGATCAGCGAGCGCTGACCGGTGATGGTTACTTCTTCCAGCAATTCGGCGGAGGCGCCGAGGGTGACGGTCCCGAGGGAGGTGGCTTGCCCACCCGCCACGACCACGTCCGGCACGGATATTTTCTCGTAGCCCAAAAAGGTGATGTCTACCCGGTAGGTACCATCGGCGACGTCGGTCACGGTAAATTGACCATTCTCATCACTGAGCGTTCCGTTCACCAGTTCCTCCGCGCCGTTGTACAGACTCACCGTGGCGTAGCCGACGGGCGCGTTGTCGGTGCCGTCGACAATCAGGCCGGTGATCGACCCGGCAACGGGATTCCACGCGGTGGCGTCGGCAAAAGAGCCCGTTGCCTCCGTCCGCCCCACCGGACCTTCGGCCCGCAAAAAGGACGTCGGCAGCAACAGGGCGACACACATCACAAACATGGAATAGATAAAGCTTTTCATTCGGGGGGTGGGGTTATAAGTGCAAATGAAAGGTGTAGCTACACACAGTATGCGAGGATTCGACAACTCGGCATATTGGCTCTACGGTTTGGGGGTGCCGCACACTCGGAGGAGGCTCCCTGGCACCGCACACTCGGAGGAGGCCTACTGCGTACGGCCACACTCCGAGGTGCTATGAGCGCCGGTCCGGGGAAAAGCACAGGACCTCGGAGTGTGCTTGCACCTCCGAGTGTCCGGTGACCCTCCGAGTGTCCGGGACAGCAAGTCCGGCTCACAACCCCCGCTTAAACGCCTCAAACCCCCCGTCCTCCACCCCGGCTACCGAGCACCCCTGCGCCGCTGCCCGATCGTTGATATCCTGAACCCGGTTGGCTGGATTGGGGTGGGTACTGAAGAACTCCGGCATCCCCCCACCGTCCTGCATGGCTTCGAAGAAGCCGGCGGCCCCGTTGGCGGCGTAGGGGGTCTGGCAGAGGTAATCGACGGAGCGCGCGTCGGCTTCCGCTTCGTCCGAGCGACTAAAATTCAGATTGATCAGGCCGGCGGCAATTTCCGCTAGCATGCCCGACCCTTCCCCGCCGGTGATGAGCTGCTCTATGGCGGATAGCCCCCACCGCTGTGTAGCCTGCTTGGTGGAATGGCGCTCCGCGGCGTGGGCGATCTCGTGGGCGAGTACGCCGGCCAGTTGATCCGCCGACGTCAAGGTGTTGACGAGGCCGGTGTAGACGAATAGATACCCCCCCGGCGTCGCAAAGGCATTCTCCACCGCCTTATCGATGATGAACACCCGGTAAGGAAAGACATCGGCGTGGGCCGCCCCGCCCGACCGGACGATCTCATCGACCATCCCCTGTAAGTAAGCGTAAGCGGCGGGATTATTAGCCTCGGGCAGCACCGGGAATTCCCCGGGTTGGGCGGCGATCTCCTGCAGCGTCTGTTTCCCGAGGGCGACATCCTGACTAACCGGAAAGATGTTGATATCGGGCCCGCCCCCGCAGGAGGGGAGCAGGCTGGCTAATAGCAAACTGAAAATGAGAAGACTGAGGTACCGCATGCCCCTCTAAGAGCCTCCGGGAACGCCTGGTTCGAATGGCTACCTCCGCATTATCGGTTGGCTCAATCCCAACCTTTCCTGAATACCCGGCCGCAGCATACCCTGCAGGGAAGCGTAGGGCAAGTCGAGGGCGATCTCTCCGGAGGCGTACGGTCCGATGGCGTAAGGGTCGTAGATAAAGCGTATTCCTTCCGGCAGCGGGGCCAGGTTACCCGTCACCGGTACCGAATCACCAAAAATGCGATCCGGCTCCTCCATCGCCTTGGCCAACAGCAGCTCGGATAACCGATCTTCCTGATCCGGTAGAAAGATATCATCGTAGCCCAGCAGGCTTGGCGGGTTAACCGCAAAGGGCAAGAGTTCCGTGAAGGACATGCCATGGGCCCCACCGGAATATTCGTAATACTGGTGGCTTAGTACGATCAGGCTGTCGCTGCGGTAAACGACCTCGGTTGTTTCTTCCTGGTGCCGACTGAAGGTCTGGGGGGCTTCCTGCAGCCATTCTTCCTGTACTTCCTGCTCCGCATAGTCGGCGAAGAGCGGATTCAGGTAGGCCCGTACCGCCGTGTCCATCGGTACGTTGTCCGAGACGACGAAGCCGAAAAGCTGCGTGCTTAGGGAGTCGTTGATCATCCGCCGCAACTCTTCCGTCCCGCCTTCCGCCCGCAGCGTCCGTAGGCGGTAGGTGAAGTAAGGGCCGCGGTCGCGCAGCGCCGTACTGTCTTCGTACCGATAGTCCGCAAAGGTCAGCGGCGCTACCGGCGGCAGGGCTACCGGAAACGGATCGGTTTCCGAGTTGATGTCCGGGTCGCTGCTACACGCAGCCAGGACCAACAGCAGACAGCAGGTTATTAGGTGACGCATATAGTTTCAGTTGGGGGCAAGTTAGCCCTTCAGGGCTTAGGCAGTCGGTGGATCGGCTTTACCCGATCGAGGTAGATGATACCGTCGAATGCCCTTCCAATGTCCTGTTCCACGGTCGGCTCTCCGTAATACTGCGCACCGGCCCCGTACATGATTTTCAGGGGAGCATTCAGGTAGGCGGCCAGTGTCGTATCCCGCCGCGCGCGCCGGAGATCCAGAAAAGTGAACGGAGCGCCCCCCGCACCCACGCACGCGGTGAAGGTGTCCGGGTCGAGCCCGAAGTCGATCACCTGCCACGTCCAGCTTTCGTTGCGTGCTGCCATGGCTACGAAGGTCCCGTTACCGAAATCGGTCGCCAGATTGTAGTACCCCTTGCCCAATCGCTTCTTCAGCTGGTGCCCCACGACGTCCACCTGCCCGTTGTTTACCCAGTCCCCCACGTGGGCATTGTGGGACCAGAACAGCAGCCGTATCCCATCGCCACCGGTGTGCCGGGGATACAGCAGGTTGTCGGTACTGTACAGATCGCGCAGGTCGTGCTTGTATCGCGTTCGGGGCTGGTTGATCGTGAGGACGAACTGTCCGATCACCTCCGCGTGAAACAGCATCCGGTCGTAGGCTTCCCGGGAGCTGCCTGCCTCCAGTTCCTGCCCGTGCCGGATCAGGTACTCCCGAATGGCGTGGTGATTTTCAAATAGGGCGAGCTTCTCCTCCGGGCTAAAGCTCTGCCAGATGTGCTTGTCGTAGGCAGCAATGTCGACCTCGTGACCCAGATCGGCGAAGTACTCCCGCAGTAGTTGTGCATCCGACCGGACGAACTGCATCTCACTACCGTAAATATGGATAGGCGCCTGCGGATGGTCGACGTTATACTGCCGCATCCAATCCAGTAGTTGTACGAATTCCTCGGTCCGGTAGCGCCAGCTGCTGTTGATCTCGTTCAGAATATAGTCGCGGTCATCCCGCTCGCCCTGCACGTAGGCATCCAGGTAGACGCCCTCCCCCACCATGGTCTCGAAAACGATACCGCTGTAGCCATGCCGGGTGACCAGGTACTTCAGCAGCTCTTCCGCCAGCTTGGTGAATTCCGCCGAGCCATGGGTGTCCTCCCCGTAGCCCACTACGTACACACTGTCCAGCTGATTGTCCAGAAACGAGAACTGCGTGGCGTCCAGCGCGGTAAAATCGGTTGTGTACTGCGCCAGCGCGGGCGGGCATTGGGCGCCGGCGCGCTGGAAAAATGCTAACAACAAAATGGTAAGGCCGAACAGGTACCGCATTCCGAAAGATAGCCACTCCACGTAATCTGCACGGCCCACTTGACGGTGGCCCGCCTACAATGTGCTATCTTTCGCACACCAGCCGCAAACCCCTAACATCTTGTCACCCGCTACGGACGCGAACAACCAGTCGCTCGACGACTTTGCCGGCCTCAGCCCGCGGGAAGTCCATCAGCTCCTCTACCGCTTTCTGGATGGTGGAGGTATCGTACGGATCAACAAGCAGGCAGACATCCGGCGCGAAGCCGTTCCCCTGCTATACTTCGTCCGCGATCTGCTGGAGCGGTTGGCCGAAAAAGAAATCACCCTCACGAAAAAGGGAAACCTTCCGCTTCAGTTGGTGAAAGAATGGTACCGGACGGGCCTGCTACCCGATGAGATAATCGAATCCGGTATCACTAAGCTTAGCAGTGAGGATGACTACGTCCCCGCCCAGTTGGCGAAGCATCTGCCCCTTATCCTCGGTTGGATCAAAAAGCGGCATAATAAGCTGAGCCTGACGGTACGGGGTAGCAAAGCGCAGCGGCTGCCGGAAGCCGCTTTTTTCAAAGAGCTCTTTTGCGGTCATGTCAAAAAATTTAATCTCGCCTGGCCAGATGGTTACGGTGAGTCTACGCTGCTCCAGCAGTCGTGTGGCTTCCTGCTGTACCTGTTGGTACGGTTCGGTTCGGAGGACCGGCCGTCCAGCTTCTACAGTGACGGGCTCCGGCGGGCGTTCCCCCCTCTGGAAGGTGAATTTCCCGGTGCAAAACTCCGCTCGGTATTAGAAATCAGGATACTGGAAAGATGCCTGCACTACTACGGACTTATCGACTTGACGCCCGGCAAAGACAGCTACCGCGATCCCGCAGAGGTTCGTGTCACCCCCGCTCTCGAAGCATTGTTCCGTCTCGACCGGTCGCGGCCGCCCGCTGCCGGGGATGAAGATGGTTACCGGCGGCAGTTGCAAACCGCCCTTTTCGACGCGGAGATGGGTAGCCAATCGTACACCTCGGATGACCTCCCCCTCGAATTAGTAGACGCCTTTCAGGCGGAGGTTCGGCGCTTCGAGGAGCAGGCGGCAGCGGGGCAGCAGGTACCCATCCGAAGCTTGCTTGAAGGTCTGGTCATCCTTTCCCCTCAGGACATCTCCGAGGAGGCAGTTTTTCGGCGGGAGGGTCAGCGTCTAGTAGATGCGCTGGCGGAGATAGGGGTGCGACTACCTGCGGAAGAGACCGGAGAATTGAACGACCGCGACTATTACACCTATCTACATGACCAGTTACTCCCCTACCCGATCGTCGCACCGACTGGAGAGTCCACCCGTATCGTTCCGCGGTCCGAGGTCCTCCTGAACCAGTTAGACCCGACGGAGGCGCTCACCGAATGCTTCCTGTTGGCGATGTTCCGCCTGTCCGATCCCTTCCCCGCGGATATGCTGGCTAGCAGTACCCGGCTGGATGACCGGGTGGTTCCGCGGGACCGAGGTTTGGCCCACATACTGGCCTGGCGGAAGCAGTGGAGCGAAATTGTCGGCCTGGCCTTTGACATCATTGAGGGGCCGGAAGTGGAAACACCCTCCAAGGATCAGACGGTTCAGTTTTTTCTGCTCGGCTATCAGGCCATCAACGCAACTACGGGGG
>JBASAV010000563.1:0-2688 GCA_049650785.1 Lewinella sp.
CATCTTTACACCGTTTGCTACACAACAATATTTCCTTCGCCGGGCTTCATGTGCCGCGAAAGTTCATCGCATGAATCGACTTCTAGTTCCTCTGTTCTTTTTTCTGGCCTGTTCGGATTCACCGCCCACTACGCCGGAAACCCGACCCGTGGAAAACCCGAATGCCGGGAACACCGCAATCTACGACGTGGACCCGGACGACCCCTACGAGATCGGAAGCGGTAGCTTCATGGATATGCGACCGGGTGATACAGTGGACACTCATTCGGATTGGCTAACCCCCGGGACGCTCGTCAATGGGGAAGGAGAATTTGACGTCTACTACATACTGGGCAGGCGTAGCGACACCCTCGGGTACGTCTACTCCGCTGACGAGCGAACCATCGAAAGCATCATTATCGAGTCCACGGATGCCGTAACACAAGACGGGATCCGGGTCGGGAATACCTTTGGGGAGCTCACCGAGCGATTGGGAGTCGTCGATGTAATCGGCAGCGAGATCGAAGCCAGGGTATACGCTACCAAGGCACCTTTCCGGTACCGGCTCGGGATGAATTCGGGCCCCGGTCCGGTCGACACCTCGGAAATCGACCCGGCTACCCCTATCCTGACCATCGAAATCGATTAGGATGGCCGATAAGGTGGCCGTAATCGTGCTGGCGGCGGGTTCGTCGCAACGCATGGGGCGAGCGAAGCAGTTGCTTCCCTGGCGGAATACGACTCTTGTGCGTCACGCTATCATAACCGCCATCGCAGTAGACAGCGCTGAGGTATTCGTAGTGTTGGGTGCCCGTAAGAGGAAAGTGATGGACGAACTTAACGGGCTATCCGTCAACGTAATAGAGAATGCCGATTATCAAAAGGGTTTAGGAAGTTCATTAGCCGCCGGCGTTCGGGAAATCATTAAACCTGCGCACCGCCGCCCAAATAGGATTCTGGTTATGCTGGCTGACCAGCCGGCGGTTACGCCGGAATACTTATCCACCTTGATCCGTCATTCCGAAGGCGGTCACGGCATTACGGCCACCGCTTATGCCGATCGCGCGGGCGTACCCGCCGTCTTTCCCAAACCCTACTTCGACCAATTGACGCGTCTGGACGGGGACACAGGTGCCGGCCGCCTTCTTAATGGCGGTACATTCCCCGTAGCTTTGATCCAACCCGGTTTTGACCTGTTCGATATCGACACCCCCGAAGATTACCGCCGTCATGAAGGAGATCAGGAACGTTATTAAGCTCTACGATAGCTTCCGCGAAGGCAATACCCCCTGCGCACTGGCCACCGTAGTGTCTATCGCGGGATCCAGCTATCGCCGCATCGGTGCGCGACTGATCGTAGGGGCCGACGGTCGGTATACTGGCGGTATTAGTGGGGGCTGTCTTGAAGGCGATGCCCTGCGGCGGGCGCAGAAAGCCATTCATCGCCGGACGCCCTCCAAGCAGGTCTACGATACGCTAGACGGCGAAGACCGGGAGATCGGCATCGGTCTGGGTTGCAACGGGCGCATTGAAGTGCTCTTCGTCCCCCTGGATTACGACGACCCGGAGAACCAGGTTGAGGTGCTCCGCGGCATCGTCGACACGCGGCAACCTCGCTTGCTCATGCAGGTGGTCAGCTGCCCCGACGGCGAGGTGCCTAGCGGCAAGCTGAAGGAGGTGCCCCTCTACAGCGTCGACCTGCCGCTCGGCCGCAGCACCGTCAAGCAGTACCGCGACGCCGACGACCGAAGCTACCAACGGCTCTACGAGCTGGTGCGTCCGGAGCTCCACCTCATCGTGGTCGGAGACAACTACGATATTCCCCCGATGGCCCACGCCGCCAAACAACTTGGCTGGCGATGCAGCGTCATCGGCCTGCGTCGTAAGTTCAACAAGAATCTGGCGGCCGCCGCGGATGGTTTGTACGATTATAAGGAAGCGGATTCCTTAACCGTAGATGCATATACCGCCGTCGCCTGCATGTCCCACGATTTGGAGCGCGACAAGGATATGGTTCGCTTGTTCCTGCCGCAGTCTCCGCCTTACTTGGGTCTGCTCGGGCCACGCAAACGCGCCCGGCGGATGGATGAGGAGCTACGTGCCGATCACGGGATGAGCCTGTTGGACTACCCCAATCTGTACACCCCGATCGGGTTGGATATCGGTGCCGAAACGCCGGAGGAAATCAGTGCCTGCGTGGTGGCCGAGATCATCTCGGTATTCCGCGAACGACCCGGAAGCAGCCTTAAGGACAAATCCGGAACCATCCACCTCCGTAATTGATCGCTATTCTTCCAGTTCCATTTTCTCGGCTACCAGCGTGCGCTTGATGAGGTGGTAGGTCTCTTCCTGGCTGCGTATGGACAGATCACTACCACCCCGGTAGTACGAGTTTCCCTGCTGGTCACTCAGCAACCGTGACTTGACGTTATCGGCCAGTTGAATGTCCAGAATCTCCAGGATCTTATCCTTGATGTTCTCATCGTAGATCGGGAAGGTGGTTTCCACCCGGTGGCTGAGGTTCCGGGTCATAAAGTCAGCCGAGGAGAGGTACAACAACTCTTCGCCGGAGTGGTGAAAGTGGAAAACCCGCGCGTGCTCCAGATACCGGTCTACGATACTTATGCCGTGGATATTCTCACTGTAGTCTTTCCGCCCCGGGACCAGGCAGCAGATACCCCGGACGATCAGATTGATCATCACCCCTGA
>JBASAV010000564.1:0-1934 GCA_049650785.1 Lewinella sp.
CCTCTTTATTGTACTTTTTTGATGCAGCGATGAGTTCGTCGCATTCCCGTACCGTGAGGGCGATTGGCTTTTCGATCACTACGTGTCGGCCGGCAGCCAGGCAGCGGATAGCCTGACGCGCGTGAAGACCATTAGGGGTGCAGATACAGGCTACGTCGAAGGCTGTATCCAGGAGCGTGTCCAAGTCCTTATGAAGGGGCACTTGCATACCCGAATCAGCCAACGGAGTCAATTCATCCATCGAAAGCAGATCACACACCGCAACCAACTCCGCCTCGGGGTGGGCGGCAATCAGCGCAGCGTGCCGGCGACCTATGTGGCCGTATCCCACGACGGCGAAGCGAATGGATTTCATCTGGGCCCGAAGGTAGCAGACCGTTTGAAATTACCCAATCCGCTACGCGATTTGACACGACCTATTCTACGCGAGAGACCTCGCCTCTCACCAAATTGTAATGGCCACTTTCGGCGCAACTGGCCCGTCCGGCACCATCAAAATGGAGGCGGTGACCGGCCTCACTCATCCAGCCTGCCCGCCGGGCGGGAACACCCATCATCAGGGCATAAGCGGGAACGTCGGCGGTGATGACCGCCCCGGCGGCGACAAAAGCGTACCGGCCTAAACGGACGCCGCAAACTACGGTAGCGTTGGCCCCGATCGTCACCCCTTCTTCCAGGTAAGTGGAGGTGTACTGACCGCGGCGATTGACACCGGCGCGGGGATTCTTAACATTCGTGAAAACGGCGGAGGGACCGATAAATACGTGATCGCCGATCTCCATACCAGCGTAGAGACTCACGTTATTCTGCACTTTACAGCCATTTCCCAGTTTGACGCCTCCTGCCACGAAGACATTCTGGCCCAGGCTGCAATCGTTGCCGATCTCGCAGCCCGCCGATAGGTGACAAAAATGCCAGATCCGGGAACCCGTTCCGATTACCGCCCCATCGTCTATGACTGCGGATGCGTGGGCGAAGTACTCCATTTAGAAAAAGATGAGTAGCCCCAGCCCCCCTACCAGCAGAAATTTAATCTGCCGACTCAGCTTATGATAGTCCACCTGTTGACGGGCCTGCGCCAGCTGAATCAGGATGGTCAGCACGGCCAACAACAGCAAGGAGATACAGATGAGCATGGGCGGCTGCATGAATGCCGGCCAACCCAGGAAGACGGGACTGATTATGGAAACGATGACCATTAACCCGAGCACGATCGCAAGCCGACGACTCGTAGTTACGCCATACATCACCGGTAAGGTTTGTCTTCCCTCCTGCCGGTCGCCACGCAGATCTTCCAAATCCTTTACCAGCTCCCGTAATAGGGTAGCCACGAAGGCGAAAATCATGAAGAGGATGCAAACCCGGACCGTATCCACCCCCAGATCAGAATTGATCGTGACCAGGCGCGAAAGCACACGACGTTCGGTCAAAACCAGTATACCGGGTACTCCCGCGCAGTACAGCGCCACGAAGAAGTTGCCGATAAAGGGCAGCTTTTTTAGTGATACACTGTACAGCGCCAGAATACCTATGGCGGTGGGAAAGATGAATAGAAGCTGCCGCTCGTCAAGGCGCAACGCAATCAACAAAGCGAACAGGTAGCCGACAAAAACAATGGCGGCAAACAGCCACTGCACGTTGTGCCGCCCCATCTTCAGCACCAGGTTCTTACCGGGGTGGTTGATGGCGTCGATGCGCACATCCCGCAGGTCATTGATCAGATAGCCGCAGGCCGTGATCGCCAGCGTCACCAGACAAAGCTCGAAGAATTTCCAGGGTCGCAGCACGCCTTGTAAACCTTCCGCATCGATGGCTGGCAGAATAATACGGTAGTAGACCAGCACCTGGGTGAGTGCAACTACCACCAAATTCGGAAAACGAACCAGTCGGAGAAAGTCTAGTATCGGCACACTTGACATGGCCACAAGATACGC